>JAUYDU010000487.1 GCA_030691665.1 Chloroflexota bacterium | reverse complement strand
GGGCCCTCTGCCAGCACCCAGACGGGCTGGATGCCTCAATCGGAAGCCAGGTGCGTGGGGTGCGGGCCTCGGTTTTGGTGAAAAAGAGGAGCCACCGCCCGTCGTGGCGCACGCCTTCCCCACGATAGCTGCGACAGGCTATCGTAGAGTCTCTTTGGCCAGAAGCCGATTAGGTTGCGGCCCAGGCCGACCCCCGTATCTTCCTTCGTCCCGGGGCTACCATTGCCTCCAGCGCTTCACCGGCTATGCAGAGCAGGGTCTGTCCGGCATGGCTCACCAGGCGGCCCATCATGGTAAACACCGCGAACCGCAGCCGCTTGGGGTGGGAGTTGGCATATTCTTCCGGCAAGGCTACCTTCTTGAGCAACTGGAGCAGGTTATGAGTGATCACCTGCAGCCTCAGCCAGGCGGCGTTGGCTCCGTGCTTGGCGCTGGGGAAGACTCCCGCGGCCAGTTCGCTTACCAGGATGTGGTCCTTCCCTGGGGAAGGATGGTCCCGGCTTTGCCACGCTGCCACTCGAGGAGGGCCTGCCCCTCCATGTCCCACAGGTTGCTCACCACCGCAAAGTGGCGTACCTGCGCCCCGTCCTCAAATAGCGCTCCCTGTCGACACAACCACCGTCACAGAAACCCCGCAGCCGGTAGGGGTCTTCTAAGGAGGAACAACAAGACCGCCCTTCAGCAAACCCTCCGTTCTCCCCTGATGGCAGCAGCTAAGGGCTCAAAACAAGAAGAGGGACTGACAAAATCCCTGAACAGTCATACTGACATATTCGCTGGACAGCGTCCACCCGAGGAGGACTTCCGCTAGGCGGTCTGCAAGTTCCAGGGGCAACAGTGGGAGTGGCAGCTCTACGAAGCCCCCGTCCACCTGAAGGGGGTCGGCCTGCTCCGGAACATCGCGGTTCTGCGCAAGCGCCGAGGACAGACGCACATCCTGACCACTGACTGGGAGACGGAGGCGGCCCGCATCGCCAGCCTGATGATCAATCGGTGGAGGCAGGAGAACTTCTTCACATACATGCGCCAGCACTACGCCCTGGACGCGCTGCTGGGTTATGGCGCGGACGGGGTGGAGGAGGAGGCCCTGGTGCCCAACCCTCGGCGGAAGGAGCTGGATCGGGAGATCCGGCAGCCCAAGGCGCGGATCCGGGGAATCAAGGAGCAGATGGGGGCTCTGGCAGCGGAGAGGGCGAATCGGAAGGGGTTCCGTTCCCTGCGGCGGGAGGTCCGGGATCTGGGGCAGACCCTCGCGGCGCGGAAGCGGGAGCGTGCTGGGATGCCGCACCAGGTATCCATGAGCCAGTGCGATCGTCATCTGGACCGGCTGAACCTGGAGAAGAAGGTGCTGGCAGACACCATCAAGGTGGCGGCCTACAACGCGGAGGCGTGGCTCCTGGAGCGCCTCGACCGCCACCATGAGGACTCGCGGGATATCCGCGAGGTGCTCCGCATCCTCATCCGGCTGAAGGGGCGGCTCCGCTTCCAGGGCACCGATCTCGTCGTGAACCTGACCCCGCCGGAGACGTCCAGGTATCGCCGGGCCCTCGAGGGGCTATGTGGCGAGCTCAACCGGTTAGCCACGCCCTTCCCCGGGACGCCTTACCAGATTCACTTCACTGTCGCGGGGGCTCAGGTGCACACTACACCGTTCAGCCCTGTGGGCGCTATGTCCTGATCTCTGAACTCAAACGGACATCGCCCACTTAGAGCTTTCTGGTATCCCCACCGGAACCTCTTGGCAGTGCTATCATGACAGGCAGCTACCTGGCACCGCGGAGGCGCGGATCCAGCATGTCCCGCATTGCATCGCCCAGCAGGTTGATGGCCATGACAACGAGTGTTAGAGTAAGGCCAGGAAATACAACGGTCCACGGTGCCGACCGCATGAATCGCTGCGCCATCGTGCCCAGCATCCCGCCCCAGGTAGGAACGTCGGCTGGTACTCCAAGACCAAGGAAGCTCAAGCTGGCCTCGGCCAAAATGGCCCACCCCAGCGTTACCGTGGCCATGATGATGATCGGGGCAAAGCAGTTGGGTGTCACGTGCAGGAACATCACCCGGAGGTTGCTTGCGCCTATACTGCGTGCCGCGTCGACATAGACGTTCTCCTTGATGCTGAGCGCTGCCGAGCGTACCGTCCGGATAGTCCGTGGGGTATTCACAACGACCAGGGCGAGGATCACGTTGAGGAGAGACTGGCCCAGCGTCGCCATGAGCGCCAGCGCGAGGATGATGGCAGGGAAGGCCAGAAGACCGTCCACGATACGCTGTATTATCAGATCGGTCTTGCCCCCAATATACGCGCTGAACACCCCGACAGCGCTGCCTACGGTGGTGCCGAGCAGCATCACCACCAGGCCGATAAACAGGGAGATGCGACCGGCAATCAGAACCCGGCTAAACAGATCACGCCCCAAGTGGTCCGTGCCGAACCAGTATGTCGCGCCGGGCGCTACGCGGGCCGCTCCACGAATGTTTTCATACGGGCTATGGGGGGTAATCCATGGAGAGAAGATGGCCACTAGCACCATGGCCACCAGAAACACGAGACTAACGCCGCCAAGTGGCTTTCGCCGGGTGAATCGCCACAGCTCCCGTGCCCAGGTACCAAGGCGAAGGCCGAGGCCCCAAGTGATTAGGCCAACCTGCCGAGGCCCTGCACGGCCAGTCTCCATAGTAGTATCTCCTATTAATAATGAATGCGAGGATCAAGCCACCCGTAAAGCAGGTCAACCAGGAGGTTAACCATCAGGAATATGGTTGCAAAGACCAGAACGAGCGCCTGAACCACGGGGAAATCGCGTGTGCGGAGGCCGTCGAGGAGCAGCCGCCCGATGCCAGGCAGGCTGAATATGAGCTCGATGACCACCGCCCCGCTGAGCAGCCCTCCGACTAACACCCCCGCCAGGGTGATAACAGGAAGGAGCGCGTTCTTCAGGGCATGTCGGACGACCACCACCCGCTCCCGCAGGCCCTTGGCGTGGGCGGTGCGAATGTAGTCCTGGCGTAATACTTCCAGCATTTGAGCGCGGACCATACGCGCTATGTAGGCAGCCATGTGGTAACCCAGGACCAGGGCGGGGAAAGACATCTGCTGGAGGTTGCCCCAGGGCTCGTTATGCAACTTGGCATAGCCCAGGGGGGGCAACCAGTTGAACCAGGTCGAGAGCGCTACAACGACCAGCATGCCCAGCCAGAAGGTAGGCATGGCCAAGCCCACGATGGTGAAGACACGCCCCACGTAGTCAGCCCAGGTCTCCTGGCGCATCGCCGAAATAAGGCCTACAGGCAAGCCGATGGCCACGGCAATGAACATCCCCAGCATGGCCAGCTCCGCAGTGACGGGCAGCCGCCGCCTCACCTCTTCGAAGACATCGGCATTGTAGCGTAGGGAGATACCCCAGTCCCCGCGGACGAAGCCCCACATCCAGTCCGCGTACTGGACAACGAGAGGGCGATCGAGTCCGAGGATCCTGTGCATGCGCACAAGGTCCTCCTGGGTATAGACGGCCTCGCCCCCGGGGCCCGAGAGCACCATCACCGCGGGATCACCGGGGATAACACGCATGATCACGAAAATGATGATGGAGACTCCGATCAGCGTGGGAACATAGAGCAGCAGGCGACGGACAACATAACCACTCACGGGTTCCCTTGACCCCCCTCACCGGCAACTCAATGATGCCAGAACCCTACCTGCAACCTTTTTGCCGGGCCACAAACAACCTTTCGGAGCCAGCCGATTTTGTAACCTGAAAGCGCACAATACTCCGCTACTCGGCCCCGTACAATTAATCGGTTAACTGGTCGCGCCGGAACCTACACCATTCCTTTTGGAGAATCACAGGAAGCGGCCACTCCTGGCTCAAATGAACGCAGCTACCAGGAGCGTCCGCCGCCTGTGTCCTATGTGCTGTGCAGGTGACAGCTATTCCTTTATCCACACCCAGTCCAGGCGAAAGTCATTCATGATCCCGGGCGGTAGAAGAGTGATGCCCTGGACTCTCCTGTTCACAGCTATGTACACCATCTTGTCCGTCAGGCCGACGGTCGGCACCTCTCGCTCGATGATGTCGGCCATCTGGCGGAGGAACTTGCCGCGCTCCGCCAGGTCCACTGCCTGAGCCTGTTTGACGTACAAGGCCACGAACTCCTCGTTATGCCACCGTGAAGCGTTCGCCGTGGACGTAGGCAACCACCCCCGGGTGGTGATAGAGTCATGATCGACGTACGTGGCGCCGTAGTTTTCGAGCCAGGTCGTGAGCTCGCCCTTTGCCGCCAGTGGCCTGCCTACTGCGGTCTCCAGCAAGTTAATCGACAAACGGAAGCCTATTGCCTTGAGCTGCTCCTTCAAGACCTGCGCGTAGTCTGCGTTATCCACCCTAGAGGTCAGGACGAAATCAAGGCCCTTTCCGCCGGTGGCCTCGTCTACCAGGCGCTTCGCCTCGGCGATGTCCTGGGCCTTCTCGGGGTAGGGGCGCCAGCCGGGCATCTTCAGGTAGTCGTCCACGGTGTAGATGTACTCATACCCGGGCCAGAAGAGGGGCGTGATTTGGCCCCCACCTTCTTCCACGAACTCAATCATGGCCTGGCGGTCCACCGCAAGGTGCATGGCCCGGCGGAGGCGCAGGTCTGTGAACGGGCCCGAGGCCGTATTGAGTGCCACGTACCGCGCTCTGATATTGGGAGTCTTATGGACCACCAGAATACGGCCAGCATCCTTCTCCAAGGTCCTGCCTTGCGAAAGGCTCAGCCCCGGGAATAGATCAATGATATCAAGGCGTCCTGTCGCCATCATGGCCATGCGAGTGACCTGGTCCGGGACGAGGTAGATGGTGTATCCATCGAGGTACGGCTTGCCCTTGAGGTAGTAGTCGGGGTTCCGCTCCACCGTCCAGTGGGAGGCGCGCTCGTACTCCTTGAACTTGAAGGGCCCGGCCCCAATCACTTCAGCGGGCTTCAACTCGCGGCTTCCCTCGTACAGGTCCTTGGGCTCAAGAATGTGCTTGGGCAGTATCTTGACGAAGGTCGACCCTATGCACATGAGGAAGCTGTAGTTCGGGTTCTTGAGATCTATCCGCACCCTGGACTCGTCCACCTTGGTCACCTTGTCTATCATTGCCTTGGTGCAGCTCCCTGCCAGGCCTACAGGAAGATCTTTCGGTGGCTTAATGTACGTGTTCAGGGTCCAGACCACGTCGTCCACGGTAACGGGCTTGCCGTCATGCCACCTGGCATCGTTGCGGAGCGTGAACGTCCAACTCAACGTGTCAGCGGAGGCTTCAAACGACTTGGCCAGGTCAGGCTGCAACTCCGTCCACACGTTGGGTACCTGGCGCAGCAGCGTGGAGTGGATGGGCGCTTGCCCCTGGGCATCGGCGCCACCGATCCCACGGCGGGAATCCAGAGCAGTTATGTCCGTCGTGGAAGCCGACAGCAGCACGCCACCGTACACCGGCTGTGGTCCCGTCGGCGTCGGAGTAGGAATCGCGGCTGGCCGCGGGGTCGCCGTCGGCGTAGCCGTAGGAACAGGCATTGGAGTGGCCGTTGGCTTTGGCGTCGCCGTCGGAGTGGGTGTGGGCGTGGGCAGAGGAGTCTCGCCTGGCTTCAAAGTAGCAGTGGGCGTAGGAGTTGGTGGTATCGGAGTCGCCGTGGGCGTTGCCGTCGGCGTAGGGAGCTTGGTGGGTGTAGGTGTCGACGTCGGCGTTGGCGTTGCCGTAGGCGTGGCGGCCGGCCCGCACGCCACTGCGACAGCCAGCGCCAGCAGGACAACCAGCCCGATCACCGGTTTCAGTTTACCGATTCCTTTTGTCATTACGAATCACTCTCCTTCACACAGGATATGGGTTTTGAACTGACACCAAACACTTGGGGACGCTTTACATTTAGCATACTCGGTTCCAAAAGTCAATGGCGGGACACACGCCCGTAATCCGTGGATTCCTGTGAGCCGAGGAGCGCTTTCTGAGTGAGGGCGTGTTTTGGGCCCTCTGCCAGCACCCAGACGGGCTGGATGCCTCAATCGGAAGCCAGGTGCGTGGTGTGCGGGTTGGCCGACTCGATCCGGCGCCACATAGGGGTCTGCGCTGGGCGGACCCAGGGGTGGACCGACGCCCAGGTTGTGATGCCGCTGGTGCTGCTGAACCTGGCGGGTGGGGACTGTGTGGACGCCCTGCGGATGCTCGAAGGGGACGAGGGCTTCACTCGGGTGCTGCGCCGGGCGGAGATCCGCGGCCTGCCACGCAAGGAGCGCCGGGAGCAGGAACGGCGGTGGCGGAAGGAGAGGAAACGGGCGATTCCCTCACCCTCGGTAGTATTCCGGTACCTCTCGGCCTTCAATAGCCCGGCCGAGGAGGCGAAACGGGCGGTGGGCCGGGCGTTTATCCCGGCTCCGAACGAGCATCTGCGGGGTCTGGGGAGGGTGAACCGGGACGTTCTCCGGTCTGCCCAGCAGGAAGCGCCGCAGCGGGAGGCCACCCTGGACCAGGATGCCACCCTGACGGAGACCCACAAGGCCGAGGCCCTGCCCGGCTATCAGGGGTACAAGGCCTATCAGCCGCTGACGACGTACTGGGCGGAGCAGGAGCTGGTGGCCCATTCGGAGTTTCGGGATGGCAATGTCCCAGCCGGCTTCGAGAACCTGCGGGTGCTTAAGGAGACGCTGGGTGCGCTGCCGGAGGGTGTGGCGAAGGTATATTACCGGTCCGATACGGCTGTCTACCAGCGAGAACTGCTGCGCTACTGCGCTGAGGGTCAGAACGAGCGGTTCGGGGTCATCGAGTTCGCCGTGGGGGTGGATGTGACGGCGGAGTTCAAGCGGGCGGTGTCCGAGGTGGCGGAAAGCGAGTGGCGCCCCCTGGACCGGCTGGTCGAGGGGACGCCCGCGAGAACGGAGCAGCAGTGGGCGGAGGTCTGCTTTGTCCCCAGTTGGGTGGCGTATCGGTAAGGAGGGGCCGGAGTATCGTTTCCTGGCCATCCGCGAGCCCCTGCGCCAACGGGAACTCCCCGGCCTGGAGAACCCTCAACTCCCGTTCCCGACGCTAGATATGGGAGAGGCTTGCTACAAGCTTTTCGGCGTGGTGACCAACCGGAACCTTCCGGGCGATGAGGTTATCCGGTGGCATCGGGCTCGCTGCGGGAAGGGCGAGGAGGTGCACGCGGTCATGAAGAACGACCTGGCGGGCGGCCAGCTGCCATCGGGCCAATTCGGGGCCAACGCTGCATGGTGGGGGATCGTGGTGCTCGCCTACAACCTCAACTCCCTGATGAAGCGGCTGGCGATGCCCGAGGGGTGGGCCCCCAAGCGGCTGAAGGCGGTGCGGTTCGGATTCATCTGGCCGGCCGGGTGGTGGCGCATGCCCGCCAACTGATCATGCGCGTGAGCGCAGGCCACCCGGAAGTACGGCGGCGAATACGGACCCTCTGGGCAGAGTACACGGGCCTCGCCGTGGCCCCAGGACCACCTTAGATCCCTGCCGACAGGCAGACCGGATGAACCCGGAAGGGAGCGGCGCGCGGCAGTGCACCGGGGCCGCTCAAGGGGAGCAGCGTCCCTTCTCATCCCGCCCAGCGGCACATCCCGCCTTGAGGAGGTTGGATCCGTAATGATCACCCCAGCCATGTGGCCTGGGAACCCCCGAACCGTAAGGGCTCTGTGGGCCTGGCAGCACGGCCAGCCCCCTGAAATCCTGGGCGGGAGAGATAGGTGGTGGATTCTGGGTACCCGGCGCAATGTGCCCGATTGTCCAGAAGATTGACAGCGCGCTGGGAGCGTAGCACAATAGAGCAGCTCAGACGGTTTTTGCCGTGGAGGTTCCTGCGAAATGTAAGGCTTTTTCCGTACATGGGTACAAAGGGTTCAGAAAGGAGGCTGCACTAGGGAAATACAGAGCGGTAGAATGCACGGTGGGAATTCCACATCAATTCCACATCCAGGAAAGGAGTCTTTCGATGGCAACCAAAGTGGGCTTCACGTTGGAAGTGCTCAACCCGGTAGCGGAGTTCGCGAGAGACAGGGAAACGTATGCTCCGGCGCCTCGGCCATCTACCCTGAACGGGGCGCGAGTGGGTCTGTACTGGAATCGCAAGCCGGGTGGTGATCATGCATTGAACCGCATCGGCGAAGGCATCGCGGCCCAATTCCCTGGTGTCACATACAAAATATACTCGTCGCCACGGCCTATTAGCCAAGAGGTGCTCAACGCCGTCAAGCAGGAGTGCGCCGTAGTCGTTGGCTCAGCCGGGGACTGAGGGGCCTGCACGTCGTACCTTGTGCACGACCTGATCGAGTTCGAGAAGCTGGGCATCCCTGCTACGGCCATCGTTACCGTGGGTTTTGACGGGGACGCAACACACAGTGCCAAGGCCTTTGGCCTGCCCAACCTTCCCTTTGTACTCATGCCGTACACGCTGACCAGCCGCACGCCGGACCAGATACGGGGCGACATGGATCCCCTCATCCCCGGCCTTATCAAGGCGCTGACGACGCAACCTCCGACGAAAGTGACGATCGACACCCTGGTGGGAACACGAGGGACGGCGAGAGAGAAATTCGTCGCAGCCAACGGCCTGGAGGCGTGGGAGGTCATGAACCGCGAGTTCCTCGACCGCGAGTGGGGCGACGGCTTCCCGCTCATCCCACCAACCCCCCAGAAAGTGGAGGCCATGTTGCGGGGAGTCAACCTGGAACCATCGAAAGTGCTGGGGATACTGCCACCTGGCAACGCCCTGGCCACGGTGGAGAAGATAGCCATCAACGCGGTGATGGCGGGATGTGAGCCGGAGCAGTTGCCGGTGCTCATTGCCGCGGTCCAGACTATAATCGAAACGCCCCAGGACGAACTGGCCCCTCGCACCATTGCCATGTCCACCAGCCCCCATACCTTTGTGATGCTGGTCAACGGGCCTATCATCAAGCGGATCGGGTTGAACTACGGCCGGTGCACCCTGGGCCCGGGCAAGCCGGGGCGCGTCAATACGGCCATTGGCCGGGCAGTGCGTCTCGTCCTCATGAACGTGGGCCACTGCTGGCCGGGCAGGATGGACATGGACACCATCGGCTCGCCCACCAAGTACAGCATGTGCCTGGCGGAGAACGAGGATGCGAACCCGTGGGAGCCGTTCCATGTGGAGCGAGGGTTCGATCGCGAGCAGAGCACCGTTACGGTGTTTGGCATCACAGACTGGAGTCACGTGGTGGACTACAACCACGACCCGGAGCAGTCGCTCCTGAACTGGTCCTCCCGCTTCTCAGCGGATGGAGGGAATGGCCTTCTGGACAACCGGCTGGAGTCTTCGGTGCTGCCAACCCGTCACCTGATGGTTCTCTCCCCGGACAACGCCCGCGTCCTTGCCTCGCGGTTCACCAAGCGTGGGATACGGGAGTTCATCGCGGGGCATGCCGAAACGCGAGTAGATTGGGCCCTAGCGGCGCGCATCAGCGCGGGTGACGCAGGGTTCCCAGAGGCATGGCGATGGCTCCTCAATGTGCCACCGGACACCCGGATACCATCGGTGCCGTACCCCGAATCCATCAGCATAATCGTGGTCGGCGGCCCCACCGGGAAGAACGATTACTCGAAGGGCGTAAGGCTCTCCAGGACCAGAGAGATCGACTGTATCGCTGGAGGGTAATTCAGGCTCCTATCGCTGATACCTTGGCAAGGAGTACGGCCGGTCACTTGGGAGTGGGCCGAGAACGAGCCTAGTGCTTAGTTGCATAAATCAGCGTACTTATGTTTAAGCTGTCCTGGATGAACGACACACTTGGTCCACTCGAAGGGATGAGCGTTCTGGCAATAGGCCTCAGCGAAGGCGTCGATGGCTTTGCGGACGTCCCGGGGAGAGCTTGCGCTCAATCCTCGAAGTGCCTGGCGCCACAGGATGCTGAACTAAACCAAAGCCAAGGTGGGATCTACATGACAGCCAATGGCGGGTCTGCGGGTTTCACTCTGGCTTTGGTATGGGTCTCCACTTGGTTCAGCCATGAAGCATGGGTGGGAGTGTAGTGGAGATGGACATTGGGGTGTCTGGCCAACCACCGGTCGTGCTTGGGTTTGTGGGTGTTCAGGTTATCCAGCACCACGTGCAGTTCCGTGTCGGGGTGGAGGGTGACAACGCCATTCATGAAGTCCAGGAACTCCCGGCGACGCCGACGTTGGTAATGGCCAACCCGCACCAGCCCGGTGGCAACCTCCAGGGCAGCGAACAGCGTGGTGGTGCCATGCCGCTTGTACTCATGATTGAATCCCCTCACAGCCTGTCCATCTGGAAGGCGCAGCCACCCCTGAGCACGCTCCAGGGCCTGGATGGCCGGCTTCTCATCAACACTGATAACGACAGCATTCTCTGGAGGGTTCATGTACAACCCGACTATATCAGCCGCCTTTTGAGCAAACTGAGGATCGGTGCTGACGCACCAACTGCGCCGCCGCTGGAGGTGAATGCCGTGTCGCCGCAGCACCCGCCAAACATGATGAGGCGATACATCCCCCAGGGCCTTCGCCACCAGCCTCCCCGCCCATGTGGCATAGCCTGCTGGTACTGGTGTATCCAGCAGGGCCAGTATCCGCTGCTCGGTGTCCCGATCATACTTGGCCTTCTTCCCTGGTCGGCGCCCATCCGCCAGCCCACTCAGGCCACTACGGGAAAACCGGGTGCGCCATTAGCTCACCGTGGAGGCACGCAGCCTCAGCCCCAGGGCAATCTCCTTAGTCGTCTTTCCCGTCGCGCTTTCCAGCACGATGCAGGCCCGCTGCACCATCCGCTGCTCCATGGTCCCTTTCCGTACCCATGATTCCAGTGCCCCCTTCTCCTTTTCGCTAAGACTGATAGGCGTCGCTATTCTAGACATGCCCAAAGCATAGCATATACCGCCCTATAATGCAACTAAGCACTAGTTTTGGGATCGTTACTAATGGGTGCGTAAGTAAATGGACTCATCAGGCGGTAATGTAGCGCAGATTCGGATCGCTGAAGAAGCCACGGATCAGGTGGGGGAGTTTCTGCAGCCGGTGCAGGGCGGCGCGGGCCTTGATTTTGAGGTCATCTTTGGCCCTGATGCCCGCGCGCCCGATGCGGTCTGCTTTGACGTTCTTCCAGACCCACTCGTCCGGGTTGAGCTCAGGCGAGTAGGCCGGGAGGTGGAACAAGCGCAGGCGTCCCTCGGTCGAGGCCACGAACTCCTTGACCGCGTTGGACCGGTGGGCGGGGTGGCCATCGACGATGAGGAACACCGGGCCGTTGGTATCGTGCATCAGCCGCTTGCAGAAGGTGGTGAACGTGGCGGAGGTGAACTTGCCCTCGTAGGTGGCGAACCGCAAAGCCCCTCGCGCGCTAACCGCGGATATGAGGTTGACCGAGTGGCGGGCGCCAGTGGTGCGCACGATCGGGGTCTGCCCGACCGGCGCCCAGGTGGCGCCGGCGTGGAAATCGCTGCGCACCCCCGCCTCGTCGGCGAAGTAGATGGTCGCGCCCACCTTGGCAGCCTCAGCACGGATGGCCGGGTACTCTTCGATCTTCCACTGCTCCACCGCCTCCGGGTCCTGCTGGTAGGCCCGCCACAGTGGGCGCTGCGGGGACAGCCCCAGCTTACGCAGCAGCCGGCCCACGCTCACCGTCGACAGCCTGACGCCGAACTCGCGGCGGATCAATTCGCGAACCCAAACGACAGCTGGCGCGGATCGTTGCCCACGATCAGCGTGTAGAGATCCGGCGCAACTGCGTCCCGGGCAGCTTCCGCGGCCGACCGGGTATTGGCCGCGCCTTGAGCGCCTCCAGACCGCCTTCCCGGTAGCGCGCCATCCAGCCGAACACGGTGGAACGGGCAAACCCCAAGGCATCCGCCACATACTCCGGTCGAGCGCCGTCCTCGATCTGCCGGACTATGCGCATCCGGACCTGCTCGAGTGTCCTATGATCCAGCTTCCGTCCATCGTTCTCTCGCATAAACGAATTCAAGCACAAATTGGGACCAAAGTCTAGTTACTTATGCACTCCTTAGTATGTCAGGCCGACGGTAACCACTGCGGGCGCCAAAAAACAACCGAGTGTTCATGTCCACCAGTCCCTCTCGGTTTTCCTGCCGAGTCAAGGACCCGGTGTCGGCTTGGCTCGGAGATGGGTACTTGCTGCCTCGTTTTCGGATGCTGTCGGCCCGACAATGAGCCACATAGGGGAGCCCGGGCAGTCATTGCGCGTTGTTCCCTCATAGCCAGCGAGATGACTATCCACCGATTGGATGAGCAAGGGCACCGAGTGGTGCTGCACATTCCTGTGCCCTGCTTCCCGAACGTAAGAGGCCGCTGGGGAATAACGTTTACATATCATGGCGTTGGGGTGACCGAGGAAATAGTGTAGTTCCATTTGCCATGAAAGTCGTGGGGGGCGACATGCACCGCTGCCAGTTCCTTGTCGGACACCTTGATGCTGGTGTGATACGTGCCCAGATCGTGCTCGGCATGGACCTGAAGTCCCTCACGGGTGGTGGTTGCGCCAATGAGGTCGACGATGATTTCGTGGCTTTCCAAGGGGCGCCCACGCCAGTTCAAGCTGATGTGGGAGAACAGGCGGTGCTCAATCTTGTTCCATTTACTGGTTCCCGGCGGCAGATGGCAGATGGTGATGGTCAGCCCCGCTTCCGTTGCCCAGCGTCCCACCTCCACCTTCCACAAGCGCAGCCGGTAGCCGTTGCTGCCGCCACTATCAGCGCAGATGAGCAACCGCGGTGCGTGCGGATACAGCACCGCCCCTACCTGGCGCCACCAGCGTCGGAGGCTCTCCACAGCAAAGCTCGCCGTATCGTGGTCCTGGCCGACGTTCACCCAGCCCAGGTTGTGACCCATG
>JAUYDU010000022.1 GCA_030691665.1 Chloroflexota bacterium | reverse complement strand
CATCACCCTGAACCGGCCGGAGGTGCTGAACGCCTTTAACCGGGCGATGCACCGGCGGCTGCGGGAGGTGTGGCTGGACTTTCGGGAGGACGACGAGACGTGGGTGGCCGTGATCAGCGGCGCTGGCGAGCGCGCTTTCTCTGCGGGGCAGGACGTGGGGGAGATCGGCCAGCGGGCGGCGGACGCGGCGCGGCGCAGCTTCTGGGAGACGTGGTTCGGCGAGGACCTTCAGTCGGGCCTGGAGGTGTGGAAGCCGATCATCGCCGCGGTCAACGGCTACTGCCTGGGCGAGGGGATGACTCTGGTGTTGGCCTGCGACCTCCGCATCGCCTCCGAGCGAGCCAGCTTCGGCTTCCCGGAGGTCACACTGGGGCTGCCGACGATCGTGGGGGCGATCCGGGCGCCGCGAATCGTCGGCCTGGGCAACGCCCTCGAGCTCCTGCTCGTTGGCGACCGTATCGACGCCGAGCGGGCCTTGCAGATGGGGCTGGTGCAGCGGGTGGTGCCCCAGGAAATGGTCAAGGCAGAGGCGGAGGCGCTGGCGCGGCGGCTGTGCCAGAACGGGCCGCTGGCGGTGCGCTGCACGAAGGAGGTGGCGGTGCGCAGCCTGAGCCTGCCCTTCGCTGACGCCGTACGCATGGGCGAATCGCTGCGGCGCCTCGCCGCGATGAGCGAGGACGCTCGCGAGGGGCCGCGGGCCTTCCTGGAGAAGCGGGAGCCTCGCTTCACGGGGCGCTAGAAGGAGGTGCCATGTCCGAGGTAGAGACCGAGTTCCTCTTCGAGACGGACATCGAGCTTGAGCCGCCGCAGATGATCGGCCAGACGCCTCAGGGCAACCGGATGATCTTCTACGTGAAGGGCGGTAGCTTCCAGGGACCGAAGCTGAAGGGCGAGGTGCTGCCCGGCGGCGGCGACTGGTTCCTGATGCGGCCCGATGGCGTAGGCGAGCTGGACGTGCGGGGCACCTTTCGCACCGACGACGGCGCTCTGGTTTATGTCACCTACCGCGGCATCCTGCACGCCCCGCCCCAGGTGATGGCGCGAGCTCAGGCTGGGGAGAAGGTCGACCCCGGCGAGTACTACTTCCGCACCGCTCCCCTCTTCCAGACCGCCTCGGAGAAGTACGATTGGCTGAACCGGATTCAGGGCGTCGGCGTCGGCTGGTTCGGGCGCAATCGGGTGGGCTACAGGGTGTACGCTATCCGCTAGGCCAGGGCGGCGTCGGCCTCGATCTCCGCGGTGGCAGCTAGCTGCCGCTCCATGGCCCGCACGAAGGCGTCCAGCATCTCGGGGTCGAACTGGCTGCCGGAGCAGTGGCGTAGCTCGATTAGGGCGTCCTCGAAGGAGCGAGCCTTGCGGTAAGGCCGGTCGAGGACCATGGCCGAGAAGGCGTCGGCCACGGCCATGATGCGCCCCAGGAGGGGTATCTCCTCGCCCTTCAGGCCGCGGACGTAACCGGCGCCGTCGAAACGCTCGTGGTGATGGAGGACGGCGGAGCGCACCTCGGCCACGTTGGGCAGGTCGACGAGGAGGTAGTCAGCGATGACCACGTGCTGCTTGATGATCCCGTACTCTTCGGCGGTGAGGGGGCCAGGCTTGCGCAGGATGTAGTCGGGGATGCAGATCTTGCCCACGTCGTGCAGCAGACCGGCGATGCGCAGGGTGCGTCGGACGTCGTCGGAGAAGCCCAACTCCTCGGCTAGCAGGAGGGCGTAGTCGGTCACGTTCTCGGAGTGGGCGCGGGTGTAGTGGTCCTTGTTGTCCACGGCGGTGACCAGACTCTCCAGCAAGCCGAAGGTGCCCAGGCGGCGGAGCTCGCCCCGCTCGCCCTGGACCTGAGAGCGGCCGACGATCTTGCCGCCCAGCAGCTTCGATTCGTGGAGGTTGGTGTCGGCGGCGGCTAGCAGCTCGTGGCGGCTGTCGCCGTGGTCGGGGTAGGAGGCGAGGCCAAAGCTCATGCGCACCGGGATGCGCTCGCTTTCGCGGAGCTGGAGGCCGCGGCCGGCGGCCCACTCCTGGAGGGAGTGGGTGAAGGCCAGCGCCCCCTGCCGGTCGACGCCGGGCAGGAGAGCGATGAACTCGTCGCCGCCGAAGCGCCCAGCCAGCGCTTCGCCCTTGCAGATCGAGGCCAGGTGGCCAGCCACCATCTTCAGGACGCGGTCTCCCGCCGGATGGCCATAGGTATCGTTGAACAGCTTGAAGTTGTCGATGTCCATGAGGACGAGGGATAGGGGCCTCCCCTGGCGAGCGCAGGTTCGCAGGGTGCGCTCCAGCTCGCCCTGGACGAAGCGATGGTTGTACAGGCCGGTGACGAAGTCACGGTCGGCCTGCTCGCGGGCCTCCTCGAACCGGCGGGCTCGCTCCAGGGCCAGGCCGATCTCTGCGCCCAGGGTTTGGAGCAGAGCAACATCGCCGGTGGTGGGCGGCGCGCCGCCCACCAGGGTCAGCTCGGCTACGGCTCCGTCCTTACGGCCGCCGCTCAGGGGGATGTAGAGGGTGCCCGGGCCACTCAGGGAGCTGGCCTCGGTTGCCTGGGTCAGCGCCTGCCGGTCGCCGTCGTC
>JAUYDU010000555.1 GCA_030691665.1 Chloroflexota bacterium | reverse complement strand
CGGTCACCAGGCGAGCCTTCAGGTGGCTCATAGTGTCCCTGGACGCTGCGCCGCCTGATGGCCGTCCGCCCATGGCCGACACCCTGGCCAGCGGCCCAGTCCACGCCCACAACCTCTGGGAGTCTCCCGTAGAGGAGGAAGTCCTGGGTAGGGTCCTTTACCAAACGCTGCAAGAGCTTCTCACGCCGAGGGAAGATGCTCTCCTGGCCCTACTGCTGCTGGGCTATCAGCAAAAGGAGGCTGCCGGCCTCCTGTCGCTCACCAAGCAGCAGGTCCACCGCACCCACCAGTCCATCCAGCGCAAGGCGGTAGTCCTGCTGGGGCTGGATGGCAAAAGGCCACCGCCCTCGGCGCGTCAGCGGGCTGCGAGGACGGCTGCCGTGGCGCGCTGGGCGCGGCGCGACCCCTTCGTCGCGCCGGCCGACGTGCAAGCGCTCGTGGCGTGGCTCACGGAGTCTTTGGAGTGATTGGGTGGCCCGATCCGCTGCGCTACCCACGCCGCCACCGCGTCGCGCCCACCATGTCACAATACAACATGATGTGCAGCCATGGGTCCACATCATGGCTGGTGGCAAGAGCCTGAGCAACTGACTGTCAATCCAGGCCAGCCTGTCGCAGCCCGACTGAACCAAACAACGTTCTGGGTCATTGCCGCGCAGACGGGTTGACCGGGGAATCACCCAGGGCTAGGATGAGCCCATCGGTCTGCATCAATGCTGGGGCGCCACCATCCAGGGGCACCAGCATCCTGGGCCGGCTTTCCGGAGGGAGCGAGTTCCCTTGCGGCGCCAGAAAGGACCAGTCGCACACGGCCTCTTCCTGCTTGGTTCGCACCGAGAGCGGCACTGGATGGTGCCTCCACATGACCTGTGAGACCAGAACCGTGGGTTTGTGGCGTAAGCCCAAGGGGGACACATGGAGAAGCGCTCGAGGCTGAGACTTGACGGCAAGGTAGCCATCGTCAGCGGTGCAGGCGTCCAGGCGGGCGCTGGCGTCGGCAACGGCAAGGCAACCGCAATCCTCTTTGCTCGGGAGGGCGCCAGGGTGGTGTTGGTGGACGCGGTACGGGAGTGGGCTGAAGGGACGCAGAGCGCAATCCAATCGGAAGGGGGCGAGGCGATCGTCGTGCAGGCAGACGTGTCCGCGCCAGAGGACTGCCGCCGCGCCGTGGAGGCGTCACTCGCGCATCATGGGGCGCTCCACATTCTGGTCAACAACGTTGGGGTGGGTTCCCGTGGGTGCGTGACCGACGTGAGCGACGAGGAGTGGCAGCGCGTCGTATCAGTGAACCTGATGGGCATGGTCTATATGAGCCGGTATGCGATACCCCACATGAGGGCCTCTGGGGGTGGGGCAATCGTCAACATATCTTCGGTGACCGCCTTGAGGCCGAAGAGGATGGCCCCATACACAGTAACGAAAGCTGCGGTGGTCGGTCTCACCCACGCCATGGCCCTAGACCACGCGGCAGAGCGCATTCGTGTCAACTGTATAATGCCGGGCCTTGTCTATACGCCCAGAGTGGCCCAAAGGGCCACCGGAGAGATGAGAGAAACCCGCCGCACCTCCACTCCGCTCCAGATTGAAGGCGAACCCTGGGACATCGGATGGGCAGCGGTCTACCTGGCAAGTGACGAGGCCCGCTGGGTGACTGGGGTGGTCCTCCCGGTAGACGGTGGGTTCCTGTTGACCAGCGCCCCCAACTAGAGGTCGCGCACAGATGCCTGGTCCCAAACAGGCACAGCTGCTTTCAGTCGCAAAGAGGCCCTACCACACGGCGCGGCTATGACGTTTCATCCCGCCTCCCATCGCCGAAGCTACAACCACGTCACAGAGCGGAACGGCTTGATGATAGACCGCGCCACCATCGACCGGTTCTTCTCGATGTTTCCCTGCAGGCCAGCCACAATCCGCAATCGAGGCGTTGCCTCCGCTTTGACGGAAAGGCACGTCAGGGCATTGACGGGGAGTGCGCCTGCGCCTAGGATGTTGCTAGCAAGCCAGGACTTCACGTCATCGGCAATGGAGGGGCAGATGCCAGAGGATCCCCGCCTGGAGCGCTTGAGAGACGCAGTCGTCGCTTCGGACAAGGCTCTGGTAGTAGCCGCCGTGGAGGCCGCCCTCAGAGAGGGCCTGTCCGCGTCGGACATCATCGAGAAGGGCTTGTCCCCGGGGATGAAGGAGGTCGGCGAGCGGTTCGCCCGGTATGAGCTATACCTGCCGGAGATGATGATGGCCGCCGAGGCGTGGGAGCAGGCGATGGCGCTCCTGGAGCCCAGGCTGCTGGCGTCCGGGGTAGCATACCGGAAGGTTGGTCGAGTAGTCATAGGGACGGTCAGCGGAGACATCCACTCCATCGGCAAGAACATCGTGGCCGCCATGCTGAAGATGAACGGGTTCGAGGTGTTCGACCTGGGTGTGGACGTCCCTGCGTCTCGCTTCGTAGCGAAGGCAGAAGAGGTGGGCGCCGACGTCATAGCTCTCTCCGCCCTCATGACAACGACGATGCCACAGCAGAAAGCCCTCATCGAACACCTTCACGTCCGCCAGCTACGACGCAAGTACATCGTTCTAACAGGTGGCGCCTGCACCAACCAGGAGTGGGCAGACAGTATCGGCGCTGATGGCTGGGGCAGAACAGCGGGCGACGCCGTGGCGCTGGTTCTGAAGGCCGTATCCCAGAGCGGAAGGGAGCGCCAATCGTGATGGGCTTTCACGAGGTCGTAGATAGGGCGCTCACAGGGCCTCTCTGCTCCGAAAAGGAG
>JAUYDU010000536.1 GCA_030691665.1 Chloroflexota bacterium | reverse complement strand
CCGGGCTGGGAGGTGTGGGTGCGGGCGAGCGATGAGCCCAGGGCCCGCCTCATCCTGGGCCTGTCGGGGCACAGCGTCATTCGCCTCCCCCGCCAGAAGCCTGAGAAGACGTAGACGTAATGGAAGCGGTGGGCGAGGTTCAAAAGGGGTTATTCTCAATGCAGCGCCGAATGTCATTCTGAGCGAAGCGAAGAATCTTGCAGCGAAGAATCTGAGACCCCTTCGCTACACTCAGGGCAGGCTCTTCGCGGCGCCTGCCTGCCGGCAGGCAGGCTCGGGGTGACGGTAAAGGCGGCAGGGACGCGTCCATGAAGATACTGGGCTGGTTCGAGAGGCTGGTGGTGAACAACCCGGTTCGCGCTCGCCTTCAGAAGGGCGAGGTGGCCTACTTCCAGCGCACCGCTGCTCTGCCCCCCGGCGGCCTGGTTCTGGAGGTGGGCTGCGGTCGCGGGGCCGGCGCCAGATATATCGAGCAGATATTCAGGCCCCGCCAGGTGGTGGCCATGGACCTCGACCCCAAGGAGATCCGCCTGGCCCGCCGCTATCTGAAGTCGCGCCGTGCCGACGGCGTTCAGCTTCTCCTGGCCGATGCCACCCGTCTTCCTTTCGAGGATGGCCGGTTTGACGCCGTCTTCGAGATCGGGATTCTCCACCACGTGCCGGACTGGCGTGGGGCCCTGGGGGAGATCGCCCGCGTGCTCAAGCCGGGCGGAACGTTCTACTTTCTGGACATCTCCAACAAGTGGCTGCAGGGGGGCCTGTTTCGCTTCCTGTTCCCCCACGCTCCCGGCACCGGTTTCAGCGAGGCCGAGGTGAGGGACGAGCTGGCGTGCGCGGGCCTGCACCTGACGGCGCGGCTGCGGATGCGGCGCCACTTCATGGACATGGGCGGCATCGCCCGCCGGGCCGGCGCCGAGGCCAGCGAGCGGTATGCGATATGATGGGGGGAGGGCACTCCGGCTTTCTTCATGTTAGCTTTCATTGACGAATCCGGCGACCCGGGAAGGAAACTAGACAGAGGGTCTAGCCCATTCTTTACGGTGGCAATGGTGACCTTCGATGAGAACGAAATGGCGGCAGCGTGCGATGAGCGGATTAAGTTACTGCGTTACGAGCTCGGTCTACCGAAGGAGTACGAATTTCACTTCGCCTCTAATTCACGGAAAGTGAGGCTCGCTTTTCTGCAAGCGGTAGCACCGTACGAATTCTTTTACCATGCCTTCGCCCTAGACAAAGACCCGGAGAAACTGTATGGCCCAGGGTTCAACTTCAAGGGCCCGCTTTACAAGTACGTGTGCGGACTCGTGTTTGAGAACGCGAAACCGTATCTTGCAGATGCGACGGTGATAATCGACAAGAGCGGCGACCGGGAGTTCCGGAATCAGCTAGCAGCTTATCTGCGACGTAAGATGAAGGAGGGAGGCCGAAACCCGATCCGGAAGATAAAAATGGAGGAGTCTAGAACCAATAACCTTCTGCAGTTGGCCGATTACGTGGCGGGCGTCACAAATCGGCACGTGAACAAGAGGCCGGATGCCGCAACGTATCGCCGGCTGATCGCAAGTCGGGAAATCCAGCTTCGCGTGTGGCCCAGGTAATGCAAAACCCGGCTCCTACTCGCCGAAGGCGAGACGCGCACCATGAAGGTGACAGTTCAGAGCCGGGCCAATTCCGTAGTATATTGTTACATGTGTAACGTTTGGCGTCAAGCGTGAGGTTGCCCACCTAAAGGCTCAACCGCCATGGCTGACCTGAAGACCAACGTCCTGTACTACGGCGACAACCTGGAGATCCTCCGGAAGCACATCCCGGACGAGTCCATCGACCTGATCTACCTGGACCCGCCGTTCAACTCCAACCGCTCCTACAACGTGCTCTTCCGCGAGTCCTCCGGAGCGGGCAGCGAGGCGCAGATCGAGGCCTTTGAGGACACCTGGCACTGGGGACCGTCCGCGCAAGGGGCCTACGAGGAGGTGGCGACCGGCCCGCACCAGCGGGTGGCGCGGATGCTGCAGGCCATGGTGGATGGCCTGGGCCACAACGACGTGACGGCCTACCTGAGCATGATGGCGGTCCGCCTGGCAGAGTTGCACCGGGTACTAAAACCGACCGGGTCCCTGTACCTTCACTGCGACCCGACGGCGGGGCCGTACCTCCGGGTTCTCATGGACGCTGTGTTTGGCCCGAAGATATTTCGCAATGAGATCGTTTGGAGGAGGACCGGCGCTCATAACAAAGGCAGACGATTTGCCCCGGTTCACGACACCCTCCTGTTCTACACCAAGGGCGATGCTCACACGTGGACGTTTCCAACCCGCCCGTACATGCGGGGTCATGTTGAGGAGTTCTTCGTTAAGGACGCCCAACGCTATCGAACGAACTACTTTGGAAATGTTCTAACGGGTTCAGGTGTACGGGGGGGCGAATCGGGGAAGCCGTGGCGTGGCTTCGATCCGACCGCGAAGGGCAGGCATTGGGCGATTCCGAAGCGCGTCCTCGGCGAGATCAACGAGGACCTCACAGGCCTAAGCCAGCACGAGAAGCTCGATCGCCTCTACGAACTTGGCTACATCAAGATCGTACCGGGAGAGGCTTGGCCCACCTACGAGCACCGCATTGCGCCGAACGACGGCCAGCCTATAGGGGACATCTGGGCTTTTCAGCCCTACACCCGCGGCACTGTCTTCGGCACCGACAAAGGCATCGACGAGGACGTGAGGTGGCTGTCGACACGGGACAAAGAACGGCTCGGCTACCCAACCCAGAAGCCCTTGGCCCTCCTAACGCGCATTATCAACGCTTCGTCCGATGCTGGCGATATCGTCCTCGACCCGTTCTGCGGCTGCGGCACGGCCGTCCACGCCGCCCAGAAGCTCGGCCGCCGCTGGGTCGGCATCGACATCACACACCTGGCCATCGGGCTGATCCGCCGCCGCATGCAGGACGCTTTTTCGGGCCTGACGGTAGAGGTCATGGGAGAGCCCAAAGACCTTGAGGGGGCTCGGTATCTAGCCTCTACCAAACCCAAACAGTTTGAGTATTGGGTTGTGGATAAGCTCGACGCGCAACCCACCGGAGGCAAGGGCCAGGAACTCGACGGGGTCAAGCCGTTTATCGAGTTTGGCGATAAGGTCAAGCGGGCGGTGATTTCAGTCAAGGGCACGAAGTCTGTGAACCCCGAGATGATTCGCGAGGTCCTCGGCGCCCTCGGCCCCGACAAGCCCATCGGCATCTTGGCAACGCTCGCCAAGCCGACAGGAGGTATGATCACCCAAGCGGTCGGGGCTGGCTTCTACGAATCGGCTGGCCAAAAGTATTACCGCGTGCAGATAATAACGGTGGAGGACATCCTGACCGGCAAGCGGCCCCACCTTCCCTCCCCCGTGTCCCCATTCGCTAAGGCACCGAAGGAGAAAAAGAACCCCCAGCAGGAGGCCCTGCTATGACCACCATCACGTCTGAACTGCAGGCCAAGGGGGCGGCCGCCCGCCAGGCGGCCCGCCAGCTCGCCCGCCTATCGACGGAGGTGAAGAATCGCGCCCTCCTGGCCATCGCCGAGGCGCTGGATGCCCGCCAGGAGGAGATCCTCGCGGCCAACCGGGAGGACCACCAGGCGGCCCAGGTCTCGGGCCTGTCGCCGGCCGTGGTCGACCGCCTGCTCCTCAACCCCGAGCGCCTCTCCGCAGTAGCGAAGGACGTGCGCACGGTGGCTCTCCTGCCCGACCCGGTGGGCGAGGTGATCGACATGCGCACCCTGCCCAACGGCCTGGTGGCCGGGCGGCGGCGGGTGCCCCTGGGGGTCATCGCCGCCATCTACGAGAGCCGCCCCAACGTCACGGTGGATATCGCCTCCTTGTGCCTGAAGAGCGGCAACGCCTGCATCCTGCGCGGTGGCAAGGAGGTCATCCGCTCCAATACCGTCCTGGCCCGGGTGATGCGGGAGGCGGTGGTGGCGGCCGGCGTGCCGGAGGGGGCCGTGCAGCTCATCGAGAACACCGACCGCGCCCTGGTGGGTGAGATGCTGAAGATGCGCGACGTCATCGACCTGGTGGTGCCCCGCGGCGGCGGCGAGCTGGTCCGTTTCGTGGCTGAGAACGCCCGCATGCCCGTGCTGGTGGGGGGCATCGGCGTCTGCCACACCTATGTCGACCGGGCAGCCGACATCGACATGGCCGTGCGGGTGGTGCACAACGCCAAGTGCCGCCGCTGCAGCATCTGCAACGCCCTGGACACCCTGCTGGTGCACGCCGACATCGCCGAGGCCTTCCTGCCGGCCATCGCCCGGGTGTGGGCGGAGGCCGGCGTCGAGATGCGGTGCGATCCCCGCGCCCTCCGCGTCCTTCAGGAACAAGGAACAAGGAACAAGGAACAAGGAACGGGGAACAAGGAACAAGGGACAAGGAACAAGGAACAACAGGGTGGTCTAGGCTCCCTGAAGCTTGTCCCCTGCTCCGACGTCGACTTCGACACGGAGTTCCTGGCCCTGGTGGCCGCCGTCCGGGTGGTCGACTCCCTGGATGACGCCCTCGATCACATCGAGCGCCACGGCACCGGCCATTCGGACGCCATCATCAGCGAGGACTACTCGGCGGCCAGGCGGTTCGTGGACGAGGTGGACACGGCTGTCGTCTACGTCAACGCCAGCACCCAGTTCACCGACGGCGCCCAGTTCGGCCTGGGGGCGGAGATCATCGACTCCACCCAGAAGACCATCGCCCGCGGTCCAGTAGGCCTGCGGGAGATCACCACCTACAAGTGGATCGTCCTGGGCAGCGGCCAGACTCGCCCGTAGGAGGTTCAGGGAACATGGAACACGGAACAAGGCCCCTCAATCCCGCCCCTTGTTCCCTGCCGCCTACGGCGGCCGCCTTGAGCGGCTTCCTTGTTCCTTGAGCCGAGCCGACTGAAAGGAGGCGCCCCGTGAGGGAATACTACTTTGAGCGGGAGTGCCGCACCCCCTACTCCGAGTGCTACGCCATCGAGGTGGACGGCAACGAGGTCGGGCGAGTGGACATCCACTTCACCACCGGTGTGGCCTATGCCACCCTGTGCGTGGGGGAGAGCCTGGCGGAGGATGAGGTGCGGGAGCTGGTGGGCGAGATCGACGAGAAGCTGGTGCTAAGCACCGATCCCTTCCGCGAGGACTTTGTGGTCACCGTCTGGGCCGGGCGCGAGTCCGCCGTCTACTCCGACGAGGACTTCGCCGAGGAAGAGGAGGCGGAGGAAGAAGAGGAGGAGCTGGAGGAGGGCAACGGCCATCGGGGCTAGATAACTGGCTCGTTCTTGGCGAGCCCGGGGTTTTCACGACCGCCCCGTAAACGGTCATCAAGAAAATAAATTCCCCTGCGGATTGAAACTTGCCTGCTGGCAGGCAGGTCCGCAGCTTTGACCGAAGCTGCGGGTTTTAACCCGCAGAGAGCCATTAAATAGTGAATGACCTTCAGGCGGGGGTAAGGAACCCTCTCACCAACGGCCATCGGGGCTAGCGCTGGATCGACTCCAGCGGCCCCCGATAGCGCCCGTCATCCGGCTCGGTGTGGATGGTGACGATGGCGCCCGGCAGGCGCTTCTCGATCTCGGCCTCGATGTGATCGCACATGTTGTGCACCTCCTGGATGGTGCGGCTGGGGTCCACCAGGAGGTGCAGTTCGACGTAGCGCTGGTGGCCCGAGCGGCGCGTGCGCAGGTGGTGGTAGCCGCGCACCTCCGGGTGATGGCTGTGGATGCTCTCCTGGATCTGCCGCTCGTCCTCCGCGGGCAGGCGCACGTCCATGATCTCGCCTAGGGCGCTGCGCACCAACCCGAAGGCCATCCACCACATGTAGGCGGCCAGGGCCAGGGCCGTCAGCGGGTCGAAGATCTCTCTCTCGGTGAAGCGCACCAGCAGCAGGCCGGCGATGACGGCCAGCGCCTGGACCACGTTGGTTTGCAGGTGGCGGGCCTCGGCGGACAGGGCGAGGGAGCCGGTGCGGCGGGCGGCGATCCGCATGTTGGCGGAGACCAGGGTGTTGAGAACGGCGCTGGTGACCATCGCCGCCAGGCCGATGTCCACATCGATGGCTTCGCCGCCGCTGATGATCCGCTTCACGGCCTGGTAGACGATGAGGCCGCCGCCCAGGCCCACTACCCCCGCCGACACCGTCGCCGAGACGCCCTCCGCCTTGCCGTGGCCGTAGGGGTGCTCCCAGTCGGCCGGGCGGGCTGCCACCCGCACGCTGAACAGGGCCGCTGCCGCCGCCAGGAGGTCCTCGCCGCTGTCCAGGGCGTCGGAGAGGACAGCGATGCTGCCGCTGAGCAGGCCCAGGGTGAGCTTGAGGAGCAGCAGGCCCAGAGTGACCACCAGGGAGATGGTGGCGGCGCGAACGGCGATGTTCATGGTGCTCCTGGTGGTGCGGCCGCGGCCCCGACTTGTCAGGGCAGGCGCGTCCGCGGGTGGCTAGAAGCTATTTCCAGATTTCTACCGCACCGCAGCCTGAGGGTGTTAGAGAGAATAAAACACCCCTGAGGGTTGAAACCCTCAGCTTTGGCGAAGCTGCGGGATTCATCCCGCAGAGGTGAATTTAAATAGTTGAACGCCATAAGGCTGCGGCATTGATGCCCCCGCCTTCAGGCGGGGGTCGAAAACGAGTTTTGAAACCGGTTCTAGCCCCCCTTGCGGGAGATGACGTCGCGGGCGGCCTCGGCGATCTTCTCGGGAGTGAGGCCGTAGTGCTTCAGCAGTTCGTCCCAGCGCCCCGAGGTGGCGTACTGGTCTTGCATGCCCACGAAGGCTAGGGGCACCGGCTGGTGGCGGGCCACCGTCTGGGCGATGAGGCTGCCCAGGCCGCCGTGCACCAGGTGATCCTCGGCGGTGACGATGCCGCCCGTCTCCCGTGCCGCCGCCAGCACCGCCTCCTCGTCCAGCGGCTTCAGGGAGCACACGTTGAGCACACGGCAATCGATCCTCTCCTGGGCTAGAAGCTCGGCCGCCTCCAGGGCGGCAAAGACCATTACGCCGATGGCCATCACGGTCACGTCCTTGCCTGGCCGCAGGAGGTGGGCCTTGCCCAACTGGAACCGGTAGTCCTGGTCGTAGATGACAGGGATCTTGGGCCGCACACAGCGGATGTAGAAGGGGCCGTCGGTGCGGGCCGCCGCCTCGATGGCCTGCTCCGCCTCTACCACGTCGGCGGGCACCAGCACCCGGAAGCCGGACAGGGAGAGCATGAGGGCGAGGTCGTCGATGGCCTGGGCGGAGGGCCCGTCCTCGCCGGTAATGATGCCGCTGTGGCTGCCCACCAGCTTCACGTTCAGCCCCGGCTGGGCGATGCCCAGGCGAAGCTGGTCGAAGCAGCGGCCGGGGGCGAACACAGCGAAGGTGCTGATGAACACGGTCTTGCCCGCCGCCGCCAGGCCCGCCGCCACGTTCACCATGTTCTGCTCGGCCACCCCCACCGTGATGAAGCGGTCGGGGAAGACCTTGCCGAAGTCGCGGGCGGTGGTCGAGCTGCCCAGGTCGGCGTCCACCACCACGATGTCCAGCCCCTCGCGGGTCAGCCGCACCAGGGTCGGCCCCAGGGCCTCCCGCGTGGCTGCCCTCGCCTGTGATGTCATGCCCTCTGACCCCCCTGACCCCTTGCTACGCCAGCTCTGCCAGGGCCTGTTGGGCCTGCTCCGGCGTGGGGGCCTTGCCGTGGAAGGCGGGGTTGTTCTCCATAAAGCTGACGCCCTTCCCCTTCACCGTGTGGGCGATGATCAGCGTAGGTCGCCCCTCGACCGCCTGGGCCTTCTCCAGGGCAGCGATGAGGGCGCCGAGGTCGTGGCCGTCCGCCTCCAGCACCTGCCAGCCGAAGGCCCGCCACTTCTCCGCCAGGGGCTGAAGGCCCATGATGTTCACCGTGTGCCCCTCTGGGCCCACCCAACCGCCCACCCGCTGCGGGCGGCTGCTGTCCTGATAGCGGCTGTAGTCGGAGAAGCCGTCGTTCTGGATGCGGTTGTAGTCGACGATGGCCGTGAGGTTGTCGGCGCGATAGTGGGCGCAGGCCATGGCTGCCTCCCACGTCTGGCCCTCGTTCAGGTCGCCGTCGCTCAGCAGGCAGTAGACGCGATAGCTCCTGCCGTCCAGGTGGGCCGCCAGGGCCTGGCCCAGGCTGAAGGAGAGGCCCATTCCCAGGGAGCCCGATGTCATCTCGACCCCGGGCGGGCTGCCGGCCACGGAATGTCCTTGGAGACGGCTGCCCAGCTTGCGCAGGCTGGTCAGCTCCTCCAGCGGCAGGTAGCCGCACTCGGCCAGCACAGCGTAGTGGGCGGGGGCCGCGTGCCCCTTGCTCAGGATGAAGCGATCGCGGTCGGGCCAGGCGGGGTTGTGGGCGTCGTGGCGGAGGACGCGGCAGTAGAGAGCCACCAGGATCTCCACACAAGAGAGCGAGCCGCCAGGATGGCCCGACCCGGCGGCAGCGGTCATCTCGATTATATGGCGCCGAACGCGCTTGGCTAGGGCCTCTAGCTCCTTCAGAGGAGCGCTGCTGACCGAGGGCAAGGGCGGCTGCTTCACCTCCTGCGAGTCCGCCCGCCGTGGCGGGCAGGCTCATTATACGAACTGCCCTTCCTAATGTCTACGGCCCGATGCTATGATGGCACCATGCTGGTGGTCGATGCCCACACCCACGTCTTCCCGCCGCATGTCCAGGAGCGACGGGAAGAGTACCTGCGCCGCGATGCCACCTTCGCCGAGATGTACGCCAGCCCCAAGGCCCGCCTGGCCACCGCCGAGGAGCTGCTGGCCAGCATGGGCGAGGCAGAGGTGGACGTGAGCGTCGTTCTGGGCTTCGCCTGGGCGGAGCACGAGCTGTGCCGGGAGCACAACGACTACCTGCTGGAGGCGGCAGCCAGGAGCGGCGGCAGGCTCGTCCCCTTCTGCACCGTCCAGCCGCGGGCGGGGGATGACGCCCGGCGGGAGATCGAGCGCTGCGCTCGGGGCGGCGCTCGGGGCCTGGGAGAGCTGCGGCCAGAGAGCCAGGGCTATCCTCTGGACGGGGGCGAGGCCGCCGAGCTGCTGGCCGAGGCGGCTCGGCGACACGGCCTCGCTCTCCTCTTCCACGTCAGCGAGCCGGTGGGGCACACCTATGCGGGCAAGGGCGGCCTGAGCCTGGAGTCTTTCTATCGATTCGTGAGCAGCCACCGAGACCTGAACGTGGTGGGCGCTCACTGGGGCGGCGGCCTTCCCTTCTACGCCCTCATGCCCGAGGTGAAGGAGGCGCTGGCCAAGCGCCCCGACTTGTCGGGGCAGGTCTACGTGGATACGGCGGCCACCCCTTTCCTGTACGGCCCGGCGGTCTACGGCCAGGTGGCCGGGCTGGTGGGTGCCGAGGGCATCCTCTTTGGCAGCGACTACCCCCTGATATCCCAGCGCTGCCAGCGCGAATCCATCGAGCAGGCCTTCCGGCTTGACGACGCAGCCAGGCGGCTCGTCCTGGGAGAGAACGCTTGTCGCCTCTTAGGCATGACCCATGACCCATGACCCGCGACCCCTGACCCACAATATCCTGCGCCTGTTCGTGGCCTGCGAGCTGCCGCCGGAGATGAAGGAATCCCTGTCCAGCCTTCAGGAGACGCTGCGCCGAAGGGGGACGCCGCCCCTGCGCTGGGTGCGCCCCGAGGGCATCCACCTCACCCTGAAGTTTCTGGGATCGGTGCCCCAGGACAAGGTGGGCGCCATCTGCGAGGCGCTGGCTCCCATCGTCCAGGGGATCTCGCCGCTGGCGCTGTCCCTGGGCGGCGTGGGCACCTTCGGCGACCGCCGGGGCCCGCGCGTCCTGTGGGTGAGCCTGGAGGGTGACCTGGAGCCTCTGGCCCAGCTCCAACGGCGGGTGGACAGGGCCCTGGAGCCCCTGGGCTTTCCGCCCGAGCGGAGGGCCTTCTCGCCCCACCTCACGCTGGCCCGCGTGCCGGACGACGTGGGCGCCAGCGACAGGCAGCGCCTCAAGGAGCTGGCGGCGGCCAGCGAGGCGCCGGCCGCCTCAGCCGTGACGGTGCGTGAGGTTAGCCTGATGCGCAGCATCCTCGGCCCCGGCGGCGCTCTCTATGAGCGGCTGGCCGCCTTTCCCTTGAGCTAGACCTGTGCTGAGCTTGTCGAAGGAAGCTTGTCGAACGAACCGGAATGTCATTGCTCTGAAAATAGAGGGTTAGGTAGCCTTGGAGCGCCTCATCTGTCATGCTGAGCGGAGCGAAGCATCTGGGGCGGGGGGCCGCGTTGACTCCCACAGTGCTAGTTTCGCTCCCCACCGCCAGACCCTTCGCTGCGCTCAGGGTGACAGCCGCTAGAAGGCGATGAACGATTCCTCACTGCCCCCTGAGCCTGCCCTGAGCGAAGCCGAAGGGCCGTCCGACCCGCCACCTCCGCCGGCGGAGGCGACGGCTGCCGCCGATGCCCTATTGGCCCGGCCGAGGGGCAGATGGTGGGGCCTCCTGAAGCGCAACCTGACCCCCCGACTGGCCGCCACCTTCGTCCTGTGGAGGGTGGAGGCCCGCTTGCTGCTGCCGGGCGGCCTGGCGCTGGTGGCCGCCTTCGGCCGCTGGCCGGCGGCTTTCATCGCTGGCGGCGTGGGGGCCCTGCTGGCCGGCCTCTTCATGTGGCTGCTGGCGGAGGAGAGGGCTATCGGCGAGGTCAGGGCCTGGGGCGAGCAGAGCCGATTCGTGCGGGGGTATCTCCTGCCCATCGCCGAGCGCCGCGACCGCACGGGGACTCTCCTGCGGCTGGCATCGGTGCCGGTGCTGGTGCTCTACTTCGGCCCCTTCTGGCGCTCCCTGACGCTGCTGCTGTTCCGGGTGCGGGGCTTCAAGGCCTACGCCTTCACCATGCTGAGCGGCATCCCCCACGCCCTGCTGTGGGTGGGGATCGTGGCTGGCACCCTCTGGGAGGACCTCATCTGGCCCTTCCTCAAGAGCCACTTCTAGGGCTCGGGCAGGCTCTCCGGAGAGAAAAAGTCCTCGGGCAGCTCCGCGGTCGGGATGAAGCTGCTATGGGTCACCGTCGTGTCCGTAAAGTCGAACTCGCCCCGCCACTGGGTGACCCAGCGGACCGTTGACCGCAGGGGAAGAAGGGAGTTCTTCTCCAGGTAGACCGTCGACACTGCGGTGATGTCTCCAGTCTCCGGGCAGCCCACGTCGAGAGGACAACCCAACGAGATATTCGCCTGAAGCAGCAGCGCCCCTTGACCATTGACCTTGGCCTCGCCCGCGGCTTGCCAGCCAGCGTCTTGATCCCAGGGGAAGCTGAGGGCGTCAAACGCCCCGAGCGGAAATTCTTCTACGGGTCCAGCCGTCAGCTCCAGGGTGCCGTTGACCTCGTAGGTGCCAGGCTTGCCGGGATAGACCATGCCTCCTACAATCAGACTCGCTCCCCGCTCCTGCCCCTCTCTCTCGGACTCGAACCGCGCCCGTTCCCCCTCCAGGTCCAGCCACATCCGTACCTGGCGGCGAGAGGGAGGGTCCAGGGTGATCAAACCGTCGCTGCCGATGCTGGCACCATGCTCTGTAGACGCTTCTAGGTACAACACCTGCCCGGGCCGGGTCATCGCCGCCAGCGCTCTGTCCAGTAGTGACCGACCGCCTTCACCATCCCCGTCGCAGGCTGTGGCAAGGGCGAGGCTGAGGAGCGCCACCAGGAGTGGGCTGACTCTCATGCTCTCCTCCCTTACCCGTATCCCTGGGGGTGCTCTCGGTGCCAGCGCCAGGCGCTGTCGATGATCTCTTCCAGGGCTGTGACCTGGGGCTGCCAGCCCAGCTCCGCCTTCGCCTTCTCCGCCGAGGCCACCAGCACCGGCGGGTCGCCGGGACGGCGCGCCTCCTCGTGCACGGGAATGGGTCGCTCCGCTACCTTGCGAGCGGCCTCGATCACCTGGAGGTTGGAAAAGCCCTGGCTGTTGCCCAGGTTGTAGACGGCGCTCCCTTCGTTCAGGCGGTCGAGGGCCAGAACGTGGGCACGGGCCAGGTCGGCCACGTGGATGTAGTCGCGGACGCAGGTGCCGTCGGCGGTGGGGTAGTCGCTGCCGTAGAGGGGCAGGGCGTCTCGCTGGCCCAGGGCCACCTGGAGGACGATGGGGATGAGATGGGTCTCGGGGCGGTGGTCCTCGCCCAGCGTATCCATAGCGCCGGCGGCGTTGAAGTAGCGCAGGGATACATAGCGCAGGCCGCACTGGCTGTCGTACCAGCGGAGCAGGCGCTCCACCACCGCCTTCGACTCGCCGTAGGGGTTAACGGGGCAGGTGGGGGCATCCTCGGGGATGGGTACGGCCTCCGGCTCCCCGTAGATGGCGGCGCTGGAGCTGAAGACGAAGCGGCGGACGTCGTATTCCAGCATGGTGTTGAGGAGGCAGATGACGCCGCCGATGTTGTTGGCGAAGTAGCGGCCCGGCTGGCGCATCGACTCGCCGGCCTGGATGAAGCCGCCGTAGTAGACGACGGCGTCGATGCGGCTCTGACTGAAGACGGGGGTTAGTGTCTCCTGGTCGCGGACATCGCCCACCACCAGCTCGGCGTCGGGCGGGACGGCGGCGGCGTGGCCGCTGATGAAGCTATCGTAGACCACCACCTGGTGGCCGGCCGCCAGCAGCTCGGCGGCCGTCACGCTACCGATATAGCCGGCGCCACCCACCACCAGGATGCGCATGCCCTACTCCTCGAACCGCTTGAACACCAGGCATGCGTTCTGGCCGCCGAAGCCGAAGCTGTTCTTGAGCACCGTCCGCACGTCGGCCTGACGGGCCACGTTGGGCACGTAGTCCAGGTCGCACTCCGGGTCGGGGTACTCGTGGTTGATGGTGGGGTGGATGATGCCCGTCTGAAGGGTCATCACGCAGGCCACCGACTCCATGGCGCCCGAGGCCCCCATGGCGTGGCCGATCATCGACTTGGTGGAGCTGATGGCTAGCCGGTAGGCGTGCTCGCCGAAAACGCTCTTGATGGCTAGCGTCTCGGCCACGTCGTTCAGGGGCGTCGAGGTGCCGTGGGCGTTGATGTAGTCGACCTCCTGCGGCTGGACGCTGGCGTCCTCCAGAGCCCAGCGCATGGTGCGGGCCGCCCCCTCGCCGTCGGGGCAGGGGGCGACCAGGTGGTGGGCGTCGTTGCAGGCGGCGTATCCGGCCAGCTCGGCCAGGATCGGGGCGGCGCGAGCTTGGGCGTGCTCCAGGCTCTCCAGCACCAGGACGGCGCTCCCCTCGGCAGCAACCAAGCCGTCGCGGTGGGCGTCGAAGGGGCGGCTGGCCTTCTGGGGCGAATCGTTGCGGGTCGAGAGGGCGCGCATCACAGCGAAGCCGCACAGGCCCAGCTCGCAGATGCCGGCCTCGGTGCCCCCGGCCAGCATCACGTCCGCCCGGCCCAGGCGGATGGCATCGCGGGCGTCGCCCAGGGCCTGAGTGGAGGCGGCGCAAGCGGTGATGACGGTGTTGTTGTAGCCCTTAAGGCCGAAGGTGAGGCTTATCTGGGCCGCCGCCATGTTGGGGAGGATCTTGGGCAGGAAAAGGGGATCGAGGCGCAGGCCCCCTTTGGACAGGATCGTCCTTACCCCCTCCTCGATGGTGGGGAAACCGCCGATGCCGTTGCCCAGGAGAACGCCCACGCGGGTAGAGTCCTCGCGGCCAAGATCCAGGCGGGCGTCCTCGATGGCTTGGCGGGCGGCCGCCACCGCCAATTGGCTGAAGCGGGCCATGCGGCGGGCCTCCCGCCGGTCCATGTAGTCGGTGGGCTCGAAGCCGCGCACCTCGCCGGCGATGTGCACGGGGTAGCTGGTGTAGACCTCGGGCGGGATAAGGGTCAGGTAGTCGATGCCCGAGCGGCCGGCCGTGCAGCCCCGCCAGAAATCTTGCACCGAATTCCCCAGGGGAGTGAGGGCGCCCATGCCGGTGATCACTACTCGCCTGTCCTCTGCTTGCTCTCTTCTCATTGCCATAACCCCCACCTATGCCGTCCGAGCGGCGACGCCCAATAGCCGCTCCCGCGCCTCGGCCACGACGAACAGCGAGCCCA
>JAUYDU010000324.1 GCA_030691665.1 Chloroflexota bacterium | reverse complement strand
GTTTTGGACCGCCAGGCATTTCCTAGGCAAGGCCTTCGGCGTGATCATGCCCGCGGCCATGCTCCTGGCCGTGGTGGTCACCGGCAACCATTTTATCCTCGACGTTCTCGCTGGCACGGTGGTGGCCCTCATCGGCCTGGGCCTGGCCCTTCTCCTTCAGCGCCACAGCCACCGCCTGTGGCGACGGCTCCTCCCCGACCGCATATTCCATCACCTGGCCCGCTCTCCTGGGGCATGACAGCCTGCGGGGCGATAATAGGCGCGCCGTGAATCAGGAGGCATCGGGCTAGCATGGAGGGCATTGCCGCCCTGTGGCGGCGGCTCATGCGACCCTTCGGCCGCCGCGACCTTCTTGAGGCCTCCCTGGTGGGCCTGGCCTTCCTCCTCTACTTCGCCGTGCGCGGTGCGGTCATCGACCGCCCCGAGACCGCCTATTTCAACGCCCTAGACATCATTGACGTCCAGCGAAAGTTCGGCTTCTTCTGGGAGCCCGATATGCAAGAATGGATCATCGACAAGCTGTTCTTGGTCCAGGCGGCAAATGTCGTCTACTTCTGGCTCCACTTTCCCCTGATCATCGCCTTCGGCATCTGGCTTTACTTCAACCACCGGCGCAAGTACACGGCAATGCGCGACCTCCTGCTGGTGTCCGGCGGCATCGCCCTCATCGTCTACTGGCTCTACCCCGTGGCGCCGCCCCGAGAGCTGCCCCAACTTGCCTGCCGGTTCGATTCGTGTGGGCCTGCCTACGTCAGGGGGTTCATCGATACCATGCAGGTGCACTTGGGCTACGCCTACCAGTCGCAGTCCACGGCTGCCTTCGTGAACCCCTACGCCGCCATGCCCAGCCTCCACTTCGGCTGGGACCTGCTGCTGGGCGCTGGCATAATCTGGACGTTCTGGAAGCAACCCCTTCAGTGGCTGGTTGTGCCCATCGGCGTGGCCCTGCCCACCATGCAGGTGTTCTCCATCACCGTCACCGCCAACCACTTCTTCCTCGATGCTGCCGCCGGTGGCGCCGTCTCTCTCGCGGCCATACCTGCCGCCGCCTTCCTCCAGCGCTGGGGCTATCCCCGCTTGGGCCGGGCCCTGGCCCGGCTGCCCTGGCCCTTCGTGGCCAGGCTTCTCGCCCTCAAGCGGCAGGAGGAGACAGAAGCCTCCGAGGCCAGCACCTCCCAGGTGTAACGGGCCCCGACAGGTCGGGGAGCCAGCCAACCGGGGGGCGGGGCGCCTTCTTCCCCCTTCCCTCTTCCTCCTCGCCTAGTTCCAGTGGCGATAGGCGGGCAGGGACATCAGCGAGGTGTAGACCTCCACCGTCACCTCGCTCACGTAGGGGAGCCAGCGCTCCCAGTCCTGGCGGGCCTCATTGGCCTCCGTGCTGGCGAAGGCCTTCTGGATCACGCTCTCGTCGGCAAGCCTGAAGGCGGTCATCCAGTTCGGCCCGGTGCGCAGAGAGCGCAGCCGAAAGGCGGCGACGATGCCCGGGATCTTCAGCATGGTGTGGATGTGCACCTGAAGGTACCACTGCTCCAGTTCGGCCAGGACCTCCGGGTTGACATGGGCCCGCACCACCAGGAAGGGACAGGTGCTCACTGGCCGCCCTCCATCTCCCGCAGCACCGCGGCGATGGCGGGCTCGATGTCGTCCGAGGTGTCCACGCTGATGTGAGCGCGGCGGATGGGCTCGGCATCGCGTCGCATCCGCTCGTAGACCTCCGGCCCTGCGTCCGACAGGTCCTCCGCGTCGCCGCCCCCAGCGCGGGCCGCCAGCCGCTCCTGCACCACCGGCGGCGGCGCTTTCAGGCGCACCAGGATGAGCTTCGCCCCGTGCTTGTCGGCGATGTCAGAGACCTGGCGGCGGTGCTCCTCGCGCAGGTTGGTCGCATCGAAGATCGCCGGCACCTCTGCCCCCACCAGCCGCTCGAGCACACGATGGCAGGCGGAGAACAGGCGGCTATTCTCCTCGGCCGAGTAGGTCGGCTGGCCGAATAGCGCCTTGCGCAGGGCATCGCTCTCCAGGCGGGCCAGCGGGAAGCGAGAGGCGAGACGGCGGCAAAAATACGACTTGCCGCTGCCGGGCAGGCCGCTCACCATCACCAGGATCGGGGTAGCTCGCGGCGCTGGCAGCGGCCGAAGGCACTCTTCGATTCTGCGGGCGTCATCCAGAAGCTGCTGCCTCTTCTCTGTCACTGGCGTATGGCTAAGAGCTGTGAAAAAGCCTCACGCGGATGGTGCCTGGGCCTGGCCGACCATGCCGCCGGATTCATCCGGCGGTACTGTACCCCCAACCCACAAGCCTTCTCTAGCATTATTCAGAGCTCTCACGGCTCGTTGTAGAAGGCCAGGCCCACCAGCCCCGGCCCGCTGTGGATGCTCATCGCCTGACTGAACTCACTCACGTACAGCTCCTGCGGGCGGATTTCCTGTTCCACCCTCGCCGCCAGCTCCTCGGCCTCCTGGGGCGCCCCGGCGTGGAATACGGCCACGTGCAGCGGCTTCCCCGGCTGGA
>JAUYDU010000125.1 GCA_030691665.1 Chloroflexota bacterium | reverse complement strand
ACCAAGCGCGACTACTACGAGGTCCTCGGCGTTCCCCGCAACGCCAGCCAGGAAGACATCAAGAAGGCCTTCCGCCGCCTGGCCATGCAGTACCACCCCGACCGCAACAACAAGCCGGGCGCCGAGGGGCGCTTCAAGGAGATCAACGAGGCCTACGAGGTCCTCTCGGATCAGGAGCGCCGCCTGGCCTACGACCGCTTCGGCCACGACGGCCTCCAGGGCTTCGGCGCCGGCGGCCGCCCCTTCGACGGCTTCGACCTCGGCGGCTTCGGCGACATCTTCGACGCCTTCTTCGGCGGCACCATGACCCGCACCCGCCGCGAGGCCCGCCGCGGCGCCGACCTCCGCTCCCGCCTCACCATGACCTTCGAGGAGGCCGCCTTCGGCTGCCACAAGGAGGTCCAGGTCACCCGCACCGAGCTCTGCTCTCGCTGCGGCGGCCAGGGCAACGAGCCCGGCAGCCAGCTCGCCCGCTGCCCCGCCTGCAACGGCTCCGGCGAGGTCCGGCGCATTCAGCGCAGCTTCTTCGGCCAGTTCGTCAACGTCGCCGTCTGCCAGCAGTGCGGCGGCGAGGGTCGTATCATCACCGAGCCCTGCCAGCAGTGCCGCGGCAGCGGTCGCGAGCGCCACCGCCGTCGCCTGGAAGTCAAGATCCCCGCCGGCGTCAGCGACGGCTCCCAGATGCGCCTCAGCGGTGAGGGCGACGCCGGCCTCAACGGCGGCCCGCCCGGCAACCTCTACGTAGCCATCCAGGTCCTGCCCCATCAGGTCTTCCAGCGCGAGAACAGCGACATCATCTTCGACCTGGCCGTCAACATCGCCCAGGCCGCCCTCGGGGTCGAACTGAAAGTGCCCACCCTGGACGGCCCCCACAACCTGAAGATACCCGCCGGCACCCAGAACGGCCGCGTCTTCGTGCTCAAGGGCCGCGGCGTGCCCCACCTGCGCGGCCAGGGACGCGGCGACGAGCTGGTGCGAGTGCGCGTCGTCGTCCCCACCAGCCTCACCGCCGACCAGAAACGCCTGCTCAAGGGCCTGGCCGCCTCCCTGGGCGACTCCACCGACTCCCAGGACGACAAGGGCCTCCTGGGCAAGATCAAGGACGCGTTGGGGTAGACGTTGCTCTCTGCGGGTTAATGGTCATTAAGAAAATGCTGACCTGATCAGAAGGACAGGCTTCAGCCTGTCGCCGTCGGGCTAAAGCCCGACCTTCTGAAAACACCTGCGCCATTACTTGGTCAATGACCATAGACCCACAGTTTCCGCCGAAGCCTCGGATTTCAATCCGAGGGGGAATTCACTTCTCGAACCACCAAACCCATGAACCAGGAAGACCCTGCCCGCTGGCTCGAGCTGGCCGTGGAAGTCCCCCGCGAGGCCGAGGAGGCAGTCGCCGACGTCCTGCGCCAGCACGTTCCCGGCGGCGTGACCATCGAGGAGGGCGCAGCGTCGGTCGTCATCAAGAGCTATCTGCCCGCCGCTGACGACCTGCCCCGCCTGAAGCGGGCCGTTCGCCGCGCGTTGACCACCCTCGCCCCGTCCGCTCGGTTCCGTACCCGCTGGCTGCGCGAGGAGGACTGGGCCCATGCCTGGAAGAAATTCTTCCCCGTCCTGCGGCTGAGCCCGCGATTGGTGCTCTGCCCCACCTGGCGCTCGTATCGCGCCCGCCGCGGTGAGGCCGTCATCCGTCTTGATCCCGGCATGGCCTTCGGCACCGGCCAGCACCCAACGACCCTGATGTGCCTGTGCGCCCTGGAGGAGCTGGTGCGACCGGGGATGAGCGTCCTCGACCTGGGCAGCGGCTCCGGCATTCTGGCCCTGGCCGCGGCCAGGCTGGGGGCAGCCTCGGTGCTGGCTCTGGACACCGACCCTCAGGCGGTAGAGATTGCCCGCGAGAACGCCCGCATCAACGGCCTGGAGGCGGTCGTGCGGGTGGAGGAAGGCAGTCTAGGTGAGGCTCAGGGTGCGACCTTCGATCTGCTGGTGGCCAACATCAGCGCCTCTGCCATCGTCGACCTGGCGGTGGCGATGGCGGCAGCCCTGAAGCCGGGCGGCGTACTGATTGCCGGCGGCTTCATCGAGGAGGGGGCGGCGCCGGTGGCGGCTGCCCTGACGGCCACCGGCCTCGCCGTGGAGTGCACCCTATCCGATGGCGACTGGCGCACCCTCATCGTCGGCAGGCAGGCTAAGGCCCTATTTCCCCCTGCGTCCAGGGCAGCGGGTCGACCCGCACGCCGCGCACGATCATCTCCCAGTGGAGGTGAGGCGCCGTCACCAGGCCGGTCGCGCCCACCGCCCCGATGACCTCCCCCTGGGCCACGTCCTGCCCCTCGGCCACCAGTATCTGCGACAGGTGGTGATAGCCGCTGAACACGCCGGCCCCGTGGTCGATGATCACCGTGTTGCCCCGCAGGTGCAGCTCGCCGGCGAAGGCCACCCGGCCGGCATTGGCCGCCATCACCGGCTCTCCCTCCCCGGCGGCGATGTCCAGGCCGCTGTGGTTGCTGAACGGCCCGCCGTCGAAGCTCCGACGCAGACCGAAGGCGTCGCCCAGGGCGCCGGCTGCGGGCAGGATGAATGGCCCCGACCACAGCCGCTCAGGGGTCAGGCCCGCGTACACCGAGGCCAGGAGCTGGCGCTCTGCCTCGATGGCCACCGCGTCGGTCAGGAGCTGTCCCGTCTCCGGCGCCAGCTCTATGTACTCCTCGGGGAAGCCGGCGTCCACCACCGTCAGCACCAGGTTCGGCAGGCCCTCCCCGTTGGAGCTTATCTGCACCCAGTACTCGCCGGGGGCGAAGTC
>JAUYDU010000054.1 GCA_030691665.1 Chloroflexota bacterium | reverse complement strand
GGCGAGGGGCAGGCGGCCCAGGTGGTGTACGCCAACGAGGACGAGTGCATCCTGTGCAATCTGTGCGTGGACCGCTGCCCGGCGGACGCGGTGGCGGTGGTGAGGCTGTACTAGGGGCGGGCGAACCCGCCCGCCCCGGCTCCTTGCGCCGCTAGGGGACAAGCAGACGATAGCCGTGGTGGATGACGCTGGGATTGGCCAGGTGGTTGGCAGCGGCCAGGGCCTCGACGGTGGTGCCGAAGCGCGCGGCGATATCTGTCAGGGTCTCTCCAGTCTGAACCACGTATCCCGAAGTGAACACAGGCGGCGAAGCGCCGACCCCTGCGGCCGGCTCCGGGACGAGCAGGCGCTGGCCCACCACCACCAGGCCGGGGTTGGCCAGCCCGTTCAAGGCGGCGATGGTCTCCACCGTCGTGCCAAAGAACACCGCCACGTCCCATACACTCTCGCCGGGCCGCACCGTATACTCGACGGTGGCCACGGCCGGCGGGGGCCGGCTGGGCGGCGCGGCGGGCGCGGGGGGCGCCGTCGCCGGGACCTGGAGCACCTGCCCAGCCCACACGACCTGCGCGCTCTTCAGGCCGTTCAGCTGTACCAACGCCTCGACGGTGGTACCAAAGCGGGCAGCGATGTCGGTCAAGGTATCCCCGGGCCGTATCTCGTAATCCGTGGTCGCACCTGGCGGCGGAAGCGCCGTGGGCGATGGTGCAGGTGAGGGCGAGGAGCTGTCTTCTTCCTCGCCGGAGGCAACGTCTCCCTGGCCTTCGGAGGCGATCACCATTACCGTATCGAAGCCGGCGAACGGCTGCCCCGGCGGGCTCACCATGCCGGTCACGGTCATCGTGATGTCGCCCGTCTGACCGCCGACTAGCTCTAAGAGCTCCTCACGGTCGAACTTCACCATCAGATCGGGGATGGTATCGCCGTCGTAGTCACCTACCGCGCTCGGATGCTTCCGGGCCTTGATGGACGCATCTTCGGGGCAAGCGGTAGCCTGGCCCAGACAGAGGCGGACGGTGGAAACGTCGATATCGGCCACGTCGAAGCCCTGGGGCAACTCGATGTAGGCGGTAATGGGCTGGCCGTGGCTCCGCAACTCCAGCGTGTCGGGGTGGATGTCGACGGTGGCGGCGATGCCGCGGAACCCGGTGCGGAACGGCTCGGCTGGGGAGAAGCCAGTGACATCGTAAGCCGCGAACACAGCGAGCGGAAACAGTATTGCCGCCGCTGCGAATGCCAGCCAACCTACGACTTTCAACATGGCAACGCTGCCATCGCCGGGTCAACGTGGATGGTGCGTGCCGGGGACTTACGTTCCCCGGCACACACCGCCAGCGCTACGGCAACGTGCCCGCGGCTGTTGCGATCACCGTCAGGCCGGCGTTGCCCTCACAGGAGGCATTCGCGTCGCCCATGGTCACGTCCACCTGGTCCCAGACGACCCCCCCTCCTCCTCCGATGCTGTACGGGGGGGTGGGCGCCACGGGCGTCACGGTGAATGCGCAGGCACCGCCGTCGTTGAACGCCAGGGTCAGGCTCGTTACGGTTGCCGACCCACCGTTGTTGTTGGTGATCAAGACGTCCATGCGCTTCGTGTCGCCCGGCAGGATGCCCCACAGGTCCTCCGACTGCGGGTCGACGACCAGATCCGCCGCCGTGCCAGCGGTAAAGCTCTCGGCCGATGAGGATCCTGCGATATCGTAAGCGGCGTAGGCCGCTATCGCGATGCCGGCAAGCACCACCAAGGTGCCCGCCACAATCACGATTCTCTTCTTCATCTTCCCTTACCTCCTTCGGTGTGAATTTGGTCTGGCTGTGGCCGTTGCCCCGATCCTATCGGGGTCGGCCCGCTCGCGTAGCGTTTCTGCGCCGCATCACCCCCTCTCTCGCGGAGGAAGCGGGGGTAAGATAGGGGAGCAGAAGGGGGAATTCCCGTGGGCTGCTTGCGCCGTCACCCCAGTTTGGGTTACGATCATAAACGGCAAGGGGTGTGATTGACGTCCCGCCCATTTGCCGGGCCCCGGCGGTGCCCGCCGTCCGGGGCCCCTTTTTCTCCCCTGGTCTATCGCCTACCCGCTAACCCCTACTCCCTCCATAAACCATTAATCCCCGGATTCTTCGCTGCGCTCAGAATGACCTGTCTAGATAAAAACTAATCGGCGACGGTCGTCGCCGATTACCGCCGCCCCTTCGAGGCCGGGAGGCGTGCCCCCGGCAACCCACCACCGCACCTCGGACTAACGGCCCTCAGAGCGCCATATCGAGAAATCGCGTGCTCGCTATACATACATCAATAGCCGTAAGTTGTCAAGGGGTTGGCGAAAGCGAAGTTGAGGTATTGGGATATCAATATTCGCTGGCTAAGATAGCTATGCCGCTGCCCGGTGGACGCGGTGGCGGTGGTGAGGCTGTACTGCGGTGGTGAGGCTGTACTAAAGGCGGCGCGGCCTCAGGAGCCAGGCAAGGCCAATCACCAGGCCCAGAGCGAAACCGCCTCCCGCCAGCAGGATCAGCCAGGGCCAGCCATCGGTCCCCAGACCGCCCTCGGCGCCCGTTGCCGGCGGCAACAGCGGCTGCGAGCGCGGCGTCGCAGCTAGCGTGTCGCCGGAGGCCGAACTGGGCGACAGTGTGTCAATCGCAGTCGCAGCCAAGGCAGCCGCGGCAAGCGCCGACGTGGCTGTCGGTACGGCAGCAAGGCCGCCACCTGCCGGTCTGTCCTGCGAGACGATGCTCACGGAATCGCAGCCCTGGACGCTGACACCCTGGTAGGTCGTTCCCTGAAGGCAGGCTTGGGTCGCATCGCTCTGGATGCTCACCTCCTGGGTCGTGAAGCCGAAGACGAGGTCCACGTTGCCGTCGTCGTCGACGTCTCCCGGGGCCGAACCGGTAGGCGGCCCACCGGCAAACATGACGGTGGCAGGGTCAAGGCTGGCGGGATCAAACGAAGCCGTGGTCAGAACGGCGACCGGAATCACGGCATTGTCCTGAAGGTTGATGGAATTGGGGTGGCTGCCCGGCTCGATGTCGATGGTAACCCTGACGGTGCCGACGACCTCGGCGCGGGTCTGCACGCCTATCGGCTCGTCGGCCCGGGCCCCCTGGGGCGGGAGGCCGATGCCAACAGCCAGAAGGCCGAGGAGAAGGACGAGGGGGAGGCTGGTCCTGGCAGGCCCTGCCATAATGAGGTCCTATTCCTCCTTTTGGAGTTTGCTGCTGTCTAATCGGATGGCCGTCCGTCATTAGAGGCGGGCCGGCCAACGCTAGATCCTAGATCCGGAAGAAACGCAACAGCCTTCGGGTTAGAACCCAGCTCCCACCGACGACGACCGCGCCTCCGAGCATAGCGCCGCCACTGATCACTATCCAGAGCCAAAGTGGGAGCTCGCCGTCGCCGCCCCCTGGACGAGGAACCTTGAAGATCAGCTCCCTGACCTCCGTCTCTTTTCCTTCATAGTTGACCTTGCCGCTGACGGTGTAGCTTCCGGCCTGGGGGACATCGGCGAAGATCTCCAGGGAGGCGGTCTCACCCACCTGCACCAACCTTTCAGCACCCGATAGGGCTTTGACAAGGGTCGTCTTGTAGTAGATCTCGCCCAGGAAGGTGGCGCGGGTCTCGATCTGGCCGATGTTGCGGAAGTGGGCGCTGATCTTGGCCACGGCACCGGCATAAGGTGCGTTGTCCAGGGTAAGCTCCTCCAGCACTCCCTGGCGGGTAAGGGCTCCCCGCGGCAGGATCCTAAAGTTGAGCTGGCGGGCATCGAGCTGGGCATCGGCCAGGGAAACAGCCACGCCGGCGACGTAGTCGCCGGGGTCCTTTCCCGACGTATCCCAGTCCGAGTTGATGACGTTGGTGGCGCCGGGGTCCACGGCCGTGTCACTGTAGGAGCCTTCGCCGACGACGGCGGCCTGGGCGTCCTTGACCTGCAAGCCGATCTGGGGCTTGGCCTTGACGTTGCCGGTGTTCTGGAACTTGGTCCTGATGCGCAGGGGGTAGCCGACTTCAACATCGCTGATGGCGATGTCCACCACGGCACCGGTGAGCTTCTGTTCCCCGGTGACGTCGACCTCTACCTTGGCGGCGACGCCGATGCTGACGCCGACCGCGGAGCTCTCAGGATTCTCTTCCGTCGGCAGCACAGACTGAAAGCTGATTTTGCCGCTGTGGGGGCCGTTGGGGGCGTCGGGCGGGATCACGAGGCGGAGAATCAGTGTGGTATCGCTGTTTGCCGGGGCCAGGATGGTATCGACAGGGGTCGCCGGGTCGTTGGGGAGAACCAAGGAGACCCACGCTCCCACGTCGCCTTCTCTCTGGAATTCGAAGGTCAGGTCGGAGTCTTGCTGGTTGATGACCGTGAAGGTGCGCACGTACTCGCCGCCCCGCAGGGCATCCTTCAGCTCGATGATGACGGGATAGATGCCGATGCCCCCGTCCTGGGCCTGAACGGAACCCCAGGTGGAGACCAAGGGGACAAGGGCCAGTATCAGGACTAGCCCCGGCAGGGCCACTGCCTTGCGAATCACCACGACCTCATCCCTTCGACAGGCTCAGGGCAGGCTCCGCGTTTTCGATTGTCGAACGAGCGGGTTAGATTGTCAAGATGGCGGGGGCGGCAGATAGCGTCTCGCCAATTCATGGCCTATTTCGTAGGTCGGGGCCCCAGCCCCGACCCGAGTTCGCGGCAATGGGCAGGGCGGGGGCCCTGCCCTACATCATGAACTCCGAATGAACCGATCAGCGGTAGGGTGAGTGGGGGATGCCGGGGGGCGCCGGGCATCCCCCACCGAATACCTGCCTACGGGCTACGGCGAGCCCTGGATCCACATCCAGCCGTTGTACCAGTCAGCGGGGAGGCCCCACTGCGGGTGGATCGAGACATCGAGCTTGGCCTGCTCGTTGGACTGCAACGGGTTGGGGAAGGTGACCAGCGTCCAGGTGGAGATCGGGTCGATGGTCACATCGCCCGCCAAGTCGATCAACCTGGCATCGAACACGGTGATGAGCTGGTTGAAGTTGTAGCCGACCATCTCGGTGAAGCCCAGCCCCACGAACATGGGGGTGTTGCCGGTGTTCTTCACCGTGGGCGGCACGCTTCCGCCCGGGGGCCGGTCCCAGGTCCAGTCACCCTGTACCCAGTCCCGGACGCCGGGGGTGATGCCGCCCCAGTCGACCGCGTCGAAGTCGATCTCCAGGCCGACGACGCAGAGGACGTCGAACCAGTTGGTCATGGTGCCGACGTTGCCAGCCAAGTCCGTCACCCCGGCTTCCACGCGGTATTCGCCGCAGGGCTGGTGCTTGCTGATGTCGCCCACAGCGTGGTAGACCGCCTTATTGTTCTGGTTGCACTGGTAGAGGATGTTTCCTGCCTCAGCGGCGGTCATCTGGCCGGTCTCATAGGCGGCGCCGAGGACGGTACCGGCGAGGTTCCAGTTGCCGAGGGTGGCCTCGTTACAAGTCACCCGATCGAGGTGCAGCTTGTACTTGAATACGTTGGGGGGCTCGTAGACGTTGACCCACACGGTCTGGATGTCGCCAAGGCCGTTGGGGTCCTGAACCGCCACCCAGTACTCGATGAGCTGCGGGGCGGGGTCGTCTTCCAGGTTAGGCGCCACCTGCATCATGTTGTGGCTGACGGGCGGCGTCGCCGGAAAGACAGACGAGTCGTGGTCGCCGGGCGAGTCGTACTGGATGCCGGCGGCCGCGTCGTTCATGTCGGGCAGCTCCCACTTCCACTCGATGACGGGCGCGTTCCTGGGGTCGGCACCGCTCACGTTGGCCTGGGTGGGCACCCACGGATCGGCCTTCGCTGTCCCCTGGGGCAGGAGGCCGATGGCCAGAATCAGCCCAGCCAGCGCCCCCACCAGGAGCAAGCTCTTGTTGATAGACAGTCCTTTCATCCTTGTCCCCTCCCTTGTTCGGAGAATGTGTGCAGTCTACCGTTAGGCTGCACTACGCTTTCAGCCAGAGGCTGATCCGCCCCTGGCGGAGGCTGGCCTTCGCCCCTCCTCCCCCTGGCACGATGCTTTCGCGGCAGAGGCATGGCTTGTGCCTGCCTACGGGCAGGCGGGCCAGCCTTTGTCTGGGGCCCCGGCAGGCGCCCCCTGCTAGGGCTCCCTTTGTTCGGTTGTGAAAGAGCGATAGGCCTCACCCCCTTTGTGGTTGGTTCAGTTTCTGGCCTGATTACCTTCAGCGGCTCTTGGTGGGGCACGCCCCGGTTGCGGCGGCAGCAGGGGAGGGTTACAATAATAGGTAGCGAGAGAGTGTGGTGACGCGCGCTCCTCTTGCCAGGCTCCGGCGGTCCCGGCCGTCCGGGGCCCTTTTTGTCCGCTGGTGCTATCGTCTATCCGCTAACCCTGACCCCCTCCAGAAACCCCTAATCCCGAGATTCTTCGCTGCGCTCAGAATGACCCGTCTAGATAAAAACTAATCGGCAACCGACCGTTGCCGATTACCACCGCCCGTTCGAGGTCGGGAACTGCGCCCCCGACCGCCCACCGCCGCACCTCGGTTCAACGGCTCTCAGGGTCAGTATCGAGAAATCGCGTGCTCGCTATTTATACACGAATTGTGGATAACTTGTCAAGGCTTTTGAGGGGGTATGTCTGATATATTGGCAAATCAATGGCTAGCCTTCGACCGTTCGAGGGGCCCACGGCTCAGGGCAGGCTGGGCGTGACTGGCTCATGTCCGGTCGATGGGTTAGCTCTCGACCCCCGCCTGTCCGCCATGCGGACTCCGCCTCTGCGGATGGCGGAGATGGTCATGAACAAAATAATCCGACAGAGCGCAGGTCTATTTTGTCACCCTGAGCAAAGCGAAGGGTCTGGAGGTGTGGGGCGAGATTGCCCTTCACGGGGTTTGCTCGATCCCAGCCCCAG
>JAUYDU010000538.1 GCA_030691665.1 Chloroflexota bacterium | reverse complement strand
GGGCAGTAGACGTGGTCACCGTGTTGCCGTTGGCATCCTGCACCCTCACCACCGGCTGAGTGCCGAAGGTCATGCCAGCCGTGTTACTGGCGCTCGGTTGTGTGGTGAACTGATGGTGGCGGCTCCCCCTTATCTGATACCACCTTGTCACGTAGGCATTGTGGCAAGTCAGGTACTCATTATAGGTCAGCCGACCCGCATTGTAATCGCCCTTAAACCCCACCCGGATGCTGTCAAGCTGGCTATACGTGGTAGCCGCAGCTATCAGCGCCAGGTAGTCAGAAACGGAGCCGCCAGGCGACAGGGCCGGCAACTGGGCAAAGCCGTACCCCCAGGTGTTGTTGGGCATTGTGCCTCTGGGCAGGGCGTTGGCCTTGAGGTAGTCGGCAACCTGGACAGGCGTGAAGCCAGGGAACCTCGACAGCACCAGGGCCGCCAGCCCCGCCACGTGCGGCGATGCCTGGCTGGTGCCCGCGAAACCGCCAACGCCGTAAGACACAGAGTCCCCGCGATCGGCGCCCACGATGTTTGGTTTCACCCTGTCATCAGTGGTTGGCCCCTGGCTGCTGAAGTACTCGATGGTAGAAGTCGTGGTCCACCTGGCAGCGCCCACGGCCAGCATGCCGGTATTGGCGCTCTCCGCCGGATTGCCTATGCTGGTGCTGGCGACTGCATACTCCAATGCCTGGTCCCTGAACGAGTCCAACTGGACCCACTGCGGGATTGGCCCAGCATACCGTTTGATGGCGAGGTAGTACGTGCCCGACGCTGGAGCTGTGAAATTAATCAATTCCATCGGGTATTGCCCAGTCCCTCCAGACTGCCCAGAGTCACTAAAGGCCACTATGGAAGTCAGGGTGCTGTTGAATAGGTACAGGTCCAGGTCAGTAACGGCGTTACCCCAGCTATCCTTCCACCTGGCCTGGGCGGTCAACGTCTCCCCAGCGCTCAGGTGTACGCCGTTGCCTTCTATCTCTGTAGATCCAGACAAGGCAAACCTCATCCATCTATCTGCGTCGCTGTCGATGTAGCCGCCGTACCAGTTGGCCAGAGCCGAGTTTCCCGCCGCGTTCACCCACAAAACTCCTCCCGTCACCGCAGTGTCCACCGCCTTCAGCGGGCTATCGCTGAAGGGCGACGTGCCGTCGCCAGGTCCATCCCAAGACCACCCCACAGAGTGGTTGATGATCTGTATTCCTTGGGAGACCATCCATGAAGCGGTGGCTTGAAGGTCGCCTTTAGATTTAGGGTTGGCTATGTACAAGGTCACGTTGGGCGCTATGTCCACCACCGCCTCCGCTACGGCGGTGCCGTGCACGTCACCAGTCTCACAGTTGGCCAAGGTGGAGCTGAACGTGCCCACAACGGTGTAGCACCGGGCAACCACAGAAGAAGGAAGCTCTGTGCCCTGGAACCCGCTGTAGCCAATGAAGCCCACGTCTATGATGCCCACCTTCACCCCAGTACCGGTGAAGCCGCCAGTGTTCCATGCGGGCGCGCCGTGTGCAGCTGCGCCCTGGCTGGTGACCACAGCAGGCTGCGGCGGCACGATGGCCTGCACTCGGAGCACGCTCGGCTGTCCTTCCAGGTCAGGCAGAAGCTCTACTGGGACGTATGCTTCTACATAGTCGGCGCCAACGTTGGCTACCGTTGCGCCACGCTGTCCAAGGAATTGCGCCAGGGCCGGAGCGCTACCAGATAGGCGTATGGTGACGGCCACTTTGGTGTCTTGATAGATAGGCACACCTCCCGCAGCCGCTGTCGCTGGCCCCCGGCTCAACCGCTCCACCATACCGTTGAGCTGCGAGTCCAGTCGAGGGTACTTGGGTTTGGACGGTAGCTGGACGTCCGGCCCAAGCTGGATAGGTGGGATGTCTTCCGCCGATGCGCCGCCGCCAAGCAAGACAACAGCAACCACACCGACCACGGCTATCAGTAGAACGAATAGACCGGCAAGCTTTCTCACAAAGACCTTCCCGACCCCGGGGCACAAACCAGCCAGGAGGATACGGCAAAGTAATGCCGAGGTGTCATTTTGTGAGCCCACGTGGAGTGGAGTTGTCGGACATGGCTAAGCAGTCCTCCTGGCAGGCCTCCATCGCCCGCCCCTCTTCACAGCTTTAGGTTATGGCCGGCCCTTTTGGCACCCCGATTTTACCCGCAAACCCAGATTTGTAATAAAGAGCCCAGGTCACTCGTCGCAGGCCCGCCATCTGACAGCAGGAGTGTAGCACAGCCCTTTTTTCGCGTCACCACTCCCACGCCTCACGCATTCATGTCGAATTCGGAGCCCAAAAGGCGTCTCTGGCGCACCATCCGTCACCCCTGCCCATCGTGTCAAAGCCATCTCTCTGAAGACAGGCGCACGTCACCCTGACTCCTCCCCACACCTCCCTGGCAGAAGGGACACTCCTACCCTGGGGCGAGCGCAAGCCTGCCGATGCGTTCCAACAGCGCGGCGAACACCTCCCGCGGCACCGCCACCTCAGCCAGGTGGAAGACCAGCCGCCCGGCGTGGCGGACCAACCGTCCCCCGACCTTGATGAGCTTCAGCTGCACACTGCGCAGGGACCAGTGCCGCACCACCTTCGGCAGGGCCAGCCTCCTGAGGAAGTTGCCCAAGTTGTACGCCAGGATGAACAGCCACAGTCCCGCCTGGCGGGATTCGCCACAAACCGGTGGCAGGACAGCCGCGTCCAGTTCAGAGCGTACTTCCCTTCCTCATACAGTAAACTCCTGTGGCAGCCCCGTATGGGGCCAGCCTTTAGGCAAGGGGGCAGATGTGCCGGGGAAAGGCTTTCCCTTCCTCACGGCTCGACCGTCAGATCAAGACCGCCTTCCCTGGCACCCGTCCCGGGTTCAACGTTCATAGAGGGTCGTGCTTCGAGCACCGGCGTATGAGGCCACCAGAACCTGGGAATCCAGCCCCGCAGAAAGGAGGTCACCATGTTCTTTGCAGGCGTAGATTGGGCCGATGACCACCACGACATCGCCGTGGTCAATGAGGCTGGCCAGGTCGTCGGGTCCAGACGGGTGTCCCATTCGTCCAAGGGGATGGCCGAGCTCAGGGCGTTCCTGGTGGACATCGCTGGTGACCCTGAGCGGATCCCGTGCTTCGTGGAGACCAGTCGCGGCCTCCTCGTCGCCGCTCTCCTGGAGATGGGCTTCCCCGTCTATCCGATGAACCCCAAGACCGTGGACCGGCACCGGAAGCCCTCGGGGGCCAAGACGGACCTCATTGACGCCTACCTTCTGGCCCGGACCGGCCGCAGCGACCTGGCGGACCTCCGGCGGCTCCAGCCCGACAGCTCCCTCATCCAGGAGATGAATCTCCTGACCCACGACCTGCAGACCCTGATCCAGAGCCAGACCCGACTGCTGAACCAGCTTCGAGCGTGCCTCAAAGACTATTACCCCGTGGCACTGGACCTCTTCTCCAAGCTGGAACAGCCCACCACCCAGGCCTTTCTCCGGGCCTACCCGACCCTGGAGGCGGCTCGGGCGGCATCCGTCGAGGAACTGGTCACCTTGTTCCGCCAGCAGCGCCACCCCCATGCGGACCGGAAGGCCCGGGAAATCGCTGCCAAGCTCCACCAACCCCAGCTGGCCGCCGACGCCGTCACCACTCGCGCCAAGTCCCGCCTCATGCTGGCGCTCATGGATCAGTTGGCGCCCCTGATGGCACAGATCGAAGCCTATGACCAGGAGATTGGCCGTTTTTTCGCCCGTCACCCGAATAGCGCCGTGTTCGGCAGCCTTCCCGGTGCCGGGAAACGAATCGCACCACGGCTCGTGGTCGAATGGGGAGATGACCGGGATCGGTACGCCTCTGCCAACAGCGTACAGGCCTTGGGCGGGACGTGCCCCGTGGCCTACCAGAGCGGTGGCTACCGGAAAGCCCACAAGCGCTATGCCTGTATCAAGCCCTTCCGGGACGCCCTCCATCAGTTCGCCTTTCAGTCCGCTCGCAAGGAGCCATGGGCGGCGGCCTACTATCAGCGCAAGCGGGCTGAAGGAAAGAGCCATAGCATGGCCCTCCAGGCCCTGGCCAACATCTGGGTGCGGATCATCTACGCCATGTGGCTGAAGCACGAACCCTATGATGCATCCCTCTTCCTGGCAGCCCGCGAGACCCACCTCCGCTCGGCTGCCTGAATTCGAGAGGCTCTTGTTAAGGTGCTTCGTACCCTATTGACATAGAGGGTCTTGATCCACTGCTCCCCCCGTGCCCCGGCCGTTGTATAAGTGGGTTACACTTTGCGGCGGTAGGGTCAGGTTCGTCATGATGAGCCCCACTCCGGGCAACAACTCGCCTCCATGCCACTCCACCTTGGCCACTAGCT
>JAUYDU010000535.1 GCA_030691665.1 Chloroflexota bacterium | reverse complement strand
GTAGCCGCACATCCCCACCAGCCGCACGGTGATGTCGGCGAGCTCGGCGTCGCTGTAGGGGAGGTCGATCTTGAGGATGCGGCAGCTTCGGCGCAGGCGCTGGAAGTGTTCGGGCAGGCGGAAGAGGTAGATCTGCCCTTCATCCTCATTCCAGTTGCCGCGGATCCCCTCGAATACAGCGGTGCCGTAGTTGAAGGCGTGGGTCATTACGCCGATCCTGGCCTCGGCCAGAGGCACGAACTGCTTGTGGAAGTAGGCGTGCGGCGTAGCCATAACAAAAACGCTCCTTTCGGGGGGAGTTGGCACAATTATAGCAGGTGGGGGGCGGGATACAAGGGGCACATACGGACTAGGAAATGACGACGCTGACTTGTCCGGCTGTTACGTCGTACCAGTAGAAGGCGCCGCCCGTGATGCAATCCGAGGTGAGATGGACGATGAGGTGCTGCGGGTGCTTCTCATCGTCCGGATGGTCTTCGACAAACCTCCTCCGTTCCCTCCATGGGCACCCGTCGCCTCGGTCGGCGAGGTAGTAGTTACCGTCGGAGTCCAGCTTGAAGTCAGACGGCGACGGCATTTCGCGGATGGGCCACCAGCCTGGCTCCATAGCGAAGAGCTCGTCGGTCGCCGGCGCGAACCGCCACAGCAGGAGATAGCACCCGGGAGCGGAGAGCATCACCCACGTCTTGCCGTCTATCACGGCGCGACCTTGCTCCCTGTAGGCGCATCCGTCAGCCCTGGGCGGCACGAAGTATTTCCCTGCTTCGTCCTGTTGGATGTCCTCCAGGGCCAGGGACAAGGGCCAGAGGGGAGCGGGGAGCGGCTGCCCTTCTGGCACGTAGCGCTCGTAAGCAATGATGAGCTGGTCCGCCAAGTCGTACCAGAAATAGAAATCCGGCTGACACTCCTCGCTGTAAAGGAAAGCGACCATGTGCTCCTCCCCGCGCAACGGCGTCAGGGTCAGACGTTGCTGCTCAGTCCAGACGCAACGGTCGCCTCGGTCGGGAACGAAGTACTTGCCCTCGCTGTCCTGCCGTATTTCCTGCGGATCGGGGCGTTTCTCCATCGGCACTCCAGGGATCACCGCCGGGGGAGGCGTAGGTATTGGCATCACTTCCACATCGGTCTGTCGCCCAGGGACGAGCAGTCCTACGGGCGAGCATTCCGGCGACCGGAGCAAAATCCACAACCTTCCGTCCGGCGTTGTGGTTCGCTGTTGTCCCTGGTCCTCGTCGTAATCACAACCGTCGGCGCGATGGCGAATGATGTACTTGCCGTCGGGGCCAATCTCCACCTCCTCCGCCGTCGGAAAGGGGTTGGGCCATCGCAAGGCCAGAGGGGTGGGGGGAGGAGTCAGATCCGGGGGCCTGAAGGCGAACAGGAGCCTCGTGTCCCAGGTATCCAGCGCAACGAGCAAGGCTGGGCCGCAAGTGGGCGACTGGAGAACAATCCGCTCCTTGCCGTCCCTGGTGTATCTGGCCACTTCCTCATAGGAGCATCCGTCGCCCGCGTCAGCACGGAAGTATGTGCCGTCCGGCCGCTGCTGGAAGAAAGAGGGTGGCACAGCCAGCGGCAGGGGCCCTTCCTGGCCCCAGGGTGGCTCCCCACGTATGAGGACTGGCCGCATCTCCCCGGTCACGGGATCAAACTCCCAGACGAGGTCGCCTGCCTCAGAGCAGTCGGGGGCCTGAAGGCCCACCCATAGCTCGCCCTCGAGCTCCGCTCTCCAGACCTCTACGTAGTAGCAGCCGTCCCCTCGGTCGGGCACGTAATACCTACCGTCACCGGTCTGCTGAACGCCCTCGAGCGTCACCCCCGACACCGACCTTGGGGCGGGGCTAGGGACCTCCGTTCCAGGTGGTGACGTTCCGCCCACCGTGGGCTCGAGTTGGGGAGACAGCGGCGACGGCGTGGCGGTCGGCGGCCCCGGGGTCGGGGAGGGGAAGTCCCACTGCGGGCCGGTGGCCGGGGCAAGGGGCCCGGATGGCGTTGGGGTCGGTGCAGGTCGGGCTTGCTCGTCGCCGCCTAGGCCCGATACATAGCGGGCGGCCAGTACGCCTCCCGTCGAAAGAGAGCCTACCACCACAATGGCAAGGGCCAATAGGAGAGCGGGTTTCATTCGGGTCTCTTTCGCTTCCGCGAGATCTGCATCAATTATACTACTCTGCTTGGCCCGGTGCGCTCTGGGAGAAGCCGTTGGGAGCAACATTCCCTGGCCGTCCGCATTGACCGCGCCCAGGCTCGCAGGCTATCTTGAAAGAGCCTGCCCTGAGCGGAGCGAAGGGCGAGTCCGGTTCCACCCTTAAAACGTTGGGCATGAGCGATTGGTTCCCCCTGGGCGATTGCCAGCTCCTGGTGGTGAGCGACGGCGTCCTGCGCCTGGACGCCGGCGCCGTCTTCGGCCTGACGCCGCGCATCATGTGGGAGCCCCTGGCGGGGCCCCTGGACGAGGAGCACCGCCTGGGCGTGGGCCTCAACTGCCTGCTGGTGCGCTCCCAGGGCAAGCTCATCCTGGTGGAGACGGGAGTGGGCAGCAAGGCGACCCGCCTGCCCGGCGCCGCCGGCGTCGGCCAGGCCGGCACGCTGCTGGCCGACCTGGCGCGCCAGGGCATCCGGCCGGAGGAGGTGGACGTCGTCATCAACACCCACCTCCACTTCGACCACTGCGGCGGCAATACCACCTATCGCGACGACAAGCTGGCGCTCGCTTTCCCCCGCGCCCGCTACTTCGTGCAGAAGGGCGAGTGGGAGGCGGCCAATCACCCCAACGAGCGCACCCGCGCCACGTACCTTGCCGAGAACCTGGAGCCCCTGGCCGACAGCCGCCGCCTGGAGCTGGTGGAGGGCGAGGCAGAGGTGACCAAGGAGGTGCGCATCCTGCCCGCCCCCGGCCACACCGCCGACCACGCCATCGTGGAGGTGAGTTCGGGCGGGCGGACGGCCCTCTACGTGGGCGAGCTGGCCCAGCACCCGGTGATGCTGGAGCGCCTGGCCTGGATATCGGCCTTCGACGTGCTGCCCCTGGTGACCCTGGAGACGAAGAGGCGTATCCTGGAGCGGGCGGTGGCCGAGGATGCCCTGCTCGTCTGCGTGCACAGCCCGCCGCCGGGCATCGGGCGCATCAGGCTGGTGGAGGGCAAGCGCAAGTGGGAGGCGGCATGACCGCGGCCCAGCCCCTCCGCCGTACGCCCCTTTATCCCCAGCACGTGGCCCTGGGGGCCCGCATGATACCCTTCGCCGGCTGGGAGATGCCCGTCCAGTATCAGGGCATCGTCGAGGAGCACCACGCCGTGCGCCAGCGAGCGGGCCTGTTCGACGTCTCCCATATGGGCCGTTTGGAGGTGGAGGGCCCCGACGCCGCCTCTTTCCTGCGCCGCCTGGTCACCTACGACGTCGCCCGTCTGGCGGTCGGCCAGGGCCACTACGCCCTCGTCTGCCAGGAGGACGGCGGCATCCTGGACGACGTGTACGTCTTCCGCCTGGCCGCCGAGCGCTTCCTGGTGGTGGCCAACTCAGTCAACGCCGAGAGGATCCGTGATTGGGCCTGCCAGCACCTAACCCACTCCCTGCGAGCGGCGGTGAAGGACCGCCAGGCGGAGACGGCGATGCTGGCCCTCCAGGGGCCGCAGGCGGCGCGCTACCTGGCGCGAGTCGTCCCCTCTCTAGAGGAGTTGCGCCGTCACCACTGCGCGGAGGTATCCCTGGCAGGCACCACCGTCTTCTTCTCTCGCACCGGCTACACAGGCGAGGACGGCTTCGAGATCGTCCTGCCAGCCGGCGCTGGCGGGATCCTGTGGAGCTGGTTCGTAGAGCACGGCGTCCAGCCCTGCGGCCTGGGCGCCCGCGACACGCTGCGCCTGGAGGCGGCCCTCCCTCTCTACGGCCACGACCTCGACACCTCCGTCAATCCCTTCGAGGCCGGCCTGGGCTGGGCGGTGACCTTCGACGACGGCGCTGACTTCGTCGGCCGCCAGGCCCTCCTGGGCATCCGCGAGGCGGGCGTCCGACGCTCGCTGGCCTGTCTGAAGGCCGAGGAGCGAGGCGTGATGCGGGCAGGCTGCCCCATCCTGCACTCCGGCCGGCGGGTGGGCGAGGTGACCAGCGGCGGCTTCTCGCCCAGCCTGGGGGTGAGCATCGGCCTGGGCTACCTGCCGCCGGAGCTGGCCGCGGTGGGCACGGAGCTCCAGGTGGACGTGCGGGGCAGGCCCCTGCGGGCGCAGGTGGTGCCGCGCCCGTTCTACAAGCGGGGGAAGGCGGGGTAGGCATCCCGCATTGACTTGCCCCCTGCCCGACGCTA
>JAUYDU010000518.1 GCA_030691665.1 Chloroflexota bacterium | reverse complement strand
GCATCGGCGTGGAGACGCCGACGGGGGTGCTGGCGGCCCAGGTGTTCGGCGAAGGGGGGACGGTGGAGCAGGTGAGGGTGAGCATGGGCAGGCCACGTTTCGCTCCTGAAGAGATCCCCGTGGCTGTGGAGGCGGAGCCACCCGTCAAGGACCTGCCGCTGGACGTCGAGGGGCGGCGCCTGGGCGTGACCTGCCTGTCGATGGGCAACCCCCACGCCGTCTACTTCTCGGCTCGGCCGGTGGCCGAGTTCCCTCTGGAGCAGATCGGGCCCAAGGTGGAGCATCACCCCTTGTTCCCCCAGCGGGTGAACTTCGAGGTGGCGCGGGTGCTGAGCCGCGACCTGATGGAGGCGCGGGTGTGGGAGCGAGGGGCGGGGGCGACCCTGGCCTGCGGCAGCGGCGCCTGCGCGGCCGTGGTGGCGGCGCGCCTCCACTACTTCGTGGACGATAGGGTTGACATAAAGCTGCCGGGCGGCACGCTGGCGGTGGAGTGGGATGGGGTAGGGGAGGCGTATCTGGCAGGGCCGGCGGAGAGGGTGTTCGTGGGGGAGTGGAAGGAGAGGTAAATGCTGAAGGTGCTGGCGGTGATCCATAGGCGGGGCGATATGAGCCGGGGGGAGTTCGTGCGCTACTGGCGCGAGGTGCACGCCCCCCTGGCCAAGGAGATGCCCGGGGTGCGGCGGTACATCATCAACCCGACGTTGGAGGCGTTCGGGCCGGGGGCGCCGCCGTTCGACGGCGTGGCTGAGCTCTGGTTCGACGATGCGGCGGCGGCGCGGGCCGCCTTCGCCTCGCCGGCTGGCGTAGCGACGACCCAGGACGTGGCGAAGTTCGCCCAGGCGGAGAAGGTCCAGGTCGTCATCGCTGAAGAGATAGCCATCGTGCCCTAGCGCTGGCGCATGCCTCTCGCCTATGCAGGGCGAATGCCGTTCGTGTAAGATAGTGCCGCTATGGAGCCGCGCATCCAGTACGCCAAGACCAGCGACGGCGTGAGCATCGCCTTCTGGACGCTGGGGGAGGGGACGCCCCTCATCCACATGCCGCTTGGATTCAGCCACACCCAGATGGAGTGGCAGTTCCCTGAATGCCGCGGCTGGTATGAGCGCCTGGCGGAAAAGAGAAAGCTCGTCCGGTACGACGGCAGAGGCTTTGGGCTGTCGGAGCGCGACATCACGGAATTCCGGCTCGACGCCCAGGTACTGGACCTGGAAGCGGTGGTAGACCGCCTGGGCCTTGAGCGGTTTGCCCTATACGGGGGCTTTATCTTGGGGCCGGTGGCCATCGCCTACGCTGCCCGTCACCCAGAGCGCGTCTCGCGGCTACTGCTGTGGTGCTCGTGGGCGCGGGCCTCAGACGCCTACCGGTCGCCACAAGCTCAAACGATAATCACACTCAGAGACAAGGATTGGGAGATATACACGGAGACGGTGGCTCATACCCTGATGGGATGGGCGGCGGGCGAGCAGGCGCGCCGGTACGCTGCACTGATACGGGAATCCTGCACCCCGGAGATGCTGCAGGCAGCGTTCAGTGCGATTAACCAGATTGACGTTGCTGCGCTCCTGTCACAGGTGAGTGCGCCGACCCTCGTGCTTGACCGCCGTGAGGTCGCCGCAGGAGCGCGTGTGAGCGTGGCCAGGAGTCTTGCCTCGCGGATACCGGACGCCCGCCTGGCTCTGCTGGAGGGGGCCTCGGGAATACCGTATCTCGGCGACATGGAGTCGGTGCTGCGGGCCATCGACGAGTTCCTGGGCGAGGGCGAGGAGGCCGCTCCCGCCGCCGCGCAAGCATCGGCGGCTGGGGCAGTTCACACTATTCTATTCACCGACGTGGAGGGCTCCACTGCCCTCACACAGCGGCTGGGCGACGCCAAGGCGCGGGTAGTGCTGCGGACGCACGAGCGCATCGTGCGGGAGGCGCTGAAGGAGCACGGCGGGGCAGAGGTGAAGACGATGGGCGATGGCTTCATGGCCTCGTTTCCCTCGGCGACGCGGGCCCTGGAGTGCGCCATCGCCATGCAACGGGCGTTCGCCACGTGGGACGCCGGCGTAGGGGCGGGGCTTGCCCCGCCCGAGGGCGCAGCGAGCAGCGCCCCTACCGAGGCTATCCGCGTGCGCATCGGGCTGAACGCGGGGGAGCCGATACGGGAAGAGGAGGACCTGTTCGGGACGGCGGTGAACCTGGCGGCGCGCATCGCGGCCAAGGCGGAAGGCGGCGAGATCCTCGCCTCGGACGTGGTGCGGCAGTTGGTGGCGGGCAAGGGGTTCCTGTTCTCGGACCGGGGCGATGTAGCCCTGCGGGGGTTCGAGGACCCGGTGCGGCTGTACGAGGTGCGCTGGCAGGAACCGGTGTAATGCAACTAGCCAAGCGCATCCAGCAGCTGCCGCCCTATCTCTTCGCCGAGGCTAGTCGCCGGATCGCGGAGAAGCGGGCGGAGGGGGTGGACGTCATTAGCTTCGGCATCGGCGACCCGGACATCCCCACGCCCGCCCACATCGTGGAGGCGCTGGTGCGGGCGGCCGCCGACCCGGCCAACCACCGCTACCCGGAGACCGAGGGGCTGCCGGAGCTGCGGCGGGCGATCGGCCGCTGGTACGAGGATCGCTTCGGCATCTCCCTGGACCCCGATAAGGAGGTGCTGCCCCTCATCGGGTCGAAGGAGGGCATAGGGCACGTCGCCCTGTGCTTCATCGATCCCGATGACCTGGCTCTGGTCCCCGACCCCAGCTACCCTGTCTACGCCCGCGGCACCTTCCTGGCGGGCGGCGACTGCTACTTCCTGCCCCTGAGCGAGGAGAACGACTTCCTGCCCGACCTGGAGGCCATCCCGGAGTCGGTGGCGCGGCGGGCCAAGGTCCTCTGGCTCAACTATCCCAACAACCCCACCGGCGCCGTGGCAGACCTGGACTTCTTCGAGTGGGTAGTGCGCTTCGCCAGGAAGTACGATATCGCCGTTTGCCACGACGGCCCCTACACCGAGGTGGCCTTCGACGGCTACCGGCCGGTGAGCTTCCTCCAGGCGGCGGGCGCCAGGGAGGTGGGGGTCGAGTTCCATTCCTTCTCCAAGAGCTACAACATGACCGGGTGGCGCATCGGCATGGTGGTGGGCAACGCGACGATGGTCGACGCCCTGATGCGGGTGAAGTCGAACCTGGATTCGGGCATCCCCCAGGCCATCCAGCGGATGGCCATCGCCGCCCTGGAGGGGCCCCAGGACTGCATCGGCGAGCACAACGCCGTCTACCAGCGGCGACGCGATCGCCTGGTGACGGCGCTGACCAGGATGGGGCTGCGGGTGCGGCCGCCCCAGGCCAGCCTCTACCTGTGGGCGCGCCTGCCCGAGGGACAGACGTCGCTGGAGTTCGCTACTCGCCTGCTGGACGACGTGGGGGTGGTGGTGACGCCGGGTATCGGCTACGGGCCGCACGGCGAGGGCTACGTGCGGGTGTCGCTGACCATCCCCGACGAGCGGCTGGAGGAGGGGCTGCGGCGCCTGGAGGGGTGGCGGGGATGATTTCGAGGCTGGAAGGTAGCTTTTCAAACACCGCAGCTTGAAGGTCATGAACAAAATAACTCGACACAAGGCAGGGCTGTCCGCCTTGCGGACTCCGCCTCTGCGGATGGCGGAGAAGCCCTGCAGCTACGACCCTATCTGTTCTCCGCTCCGTAGCTGCAGACCTTTAGGTCTGCCCGCAGAGGGCAACCAGCACTGTCGCACTACTTAGTCAACGACCATGGGGTGGGAGTGAGGCGTCTGGCCGCGGAGAGGGCAACCCGCTCCTTTTGCGCTATACTTGGGGGAACGGGCGCAGCATCCTCCGGAGGCGGATCAGCCTGTGGCTGATGCTGCGCCCCTCCAACGTGGAGCCACCTGCCTGTGAAGCGACAGCTCGAGGAGGTGCGGCGGCATCGCGCCCTGTACCGGCGGCGGCGGGCTCGCCAGGGCGTGCCAACGATGCGGTCAGTTTGGAGCGAGCTGTGGATTAAGGAAGAATAGCAGGACCTGGGAGAAGACAATGAAGCTGCCATCCTTCTTACGCCCCGGCCGGAGGGCTACTCAGGGCCCTCCCGTGCATCCAGATTCCCCCTTGGACATCGACATCAAGGCCGAGGCCTCGAAACTGCACTGGTACCACTGCATCAAGCTGGCGCCGGGCTACACAACGCCGGGCATAGTTGGTTGGTCAGCGGATACCCCCGGCTGGGAAGAGAAGTATCTGTTTCCCTCTGCCAAGGAGCTGCGCGGCAAATCTTTGCTGGACATCGGCACCATGAACGGGTTTTTCGCCTTTGAAGCGGAGAGGAGAGGCGCCTCCCCTGTGGTGGCTATAGATCGGGATCCTCCCGGCTTCCCTGACGCACGGGAGGCCTTCAATTTCGCCGCCCGATCTCTCGGATCCCGCGTCACCTATCGGGTCCGCTCCGTCTACGACCTCGAACCTACAGATTCTGGCACGTTCGATTTCGTCCTAATGTACGGAGTCCTGTACCACTTGAAGTTCCCGTTCTATGGCCTGTATCGGGCGGCCAGCGTATGCCGTGAGGTCTTTCTCCTCGAGACTCACGTCACTTTGAAGGATGATTACTCATGGCCGATGATGCTCTTCTATCCCGGCAGTGAGCTTAACGACGAACCGACAAACTGGTGGGGACCGAACACACGGTGCGTCGATGCCTTCGTGGAGCATCTGGGATTCCGCATTGAGAAGCGCGTGACTCATCAACAGAATGTCGCCGGCCTCGCGCCAGCTCGCTACACCGTGTGCTGTCGCCGTGTCCGGCCAACCCCTCCACCCTTCAGCGAACTCTAGCCTCGCTACCGGAGCGATCTCCCCTCGTGGGGGCAACCTCTCTTCTTTTGCGCTATACTTGAGGGGGGGTGGGTGGAGCATCCTCCGGAGGCGGATCAGCCTCTGGCTGATGGTGCGCCCCCACAACAAGGAGGGCTGACAGCATACCTAACACCACCTATTCCACGGCCGAGCCGCAGGAGCGGGCCTACCTGGTGGCAGCGGAGGTCAAGGGGCGACACAACCGCTGGCGAACCGAGAGCTCGCTGGATGAGCTGGCGCAGCTTACCCTGACGGCCGGCGCTACGGTGGTGGGGCGCAGTGTGCAGAGGCTGGAGCGGCCCAAGCCCGCCCACTACATCGGCCGGGGGAAGGTGAGCGAGCTGGCCTCGCTGCGCCATCGCCTGGGCTACACCACGGTCATCTTCGACGACGAGCTGTCGCCCTCGCAGCAGCGCAACCTGGAAGACGCCCTCAAGGTCAAGATCCTCGACCGCACGGCTCTCATCCTGGACATCTTCGCCCAGCACGCCCACACCCGCGAGGGGGCCCTCCAGGTAGAGCTGGCGCAGCACGAGTACCTGCTGCCGCGCCTGGCCGGCCAGTGGAGCCACCTGGAGCGGCTGGAGGGGGCCATCGGCACCCGTGGCCCCGGCGAGACGCAGTTGGAGACCGACCGCCGCCTGATCCGCAACAAGATCCGTCATCTGAAACAGCAGCTCGAGGAGGTGCGACGCCATCGCGCCCTGTACCGGCGGCGGCGGGCTCGCCAGGGCGTGCCGGTGGTGTCGCTGGTGGGCTACACCAACGCCGGCAAGAGCAGCCTGATGCGGGCGCTGTCGGGGGCCGACGTGCTGGTGGGGGACAAGCTGTTCGCCACTCTCGACCCGGTCACGCGGCGGGTGGTCCTGCCTCACGGCGGCGCCTTCCTCCTCACTGACACCGTGGGCTTCATCCAGAAGCTGCCCACCCAACTGGTCGCTGCCTTCCGCGCCACGCTGGAGGAGTTGGCCGAGGCCAGCCTCCTCCAGCACGTGGTGGACATAACCCATCCGGATGCCGCCGAGCAGGCCCAGACGGTGGAGGACACTCTGGCCGAGCTGGGGCTGGCCGACAAGTCGTGCGTCACCGTGCTGAACAAGGCCGACCTGCTGTCCGGCCCCGATGGCCGACCCATCGAGGGGCTGGAATGCCTGGGCGAGGCCCGGGAGTCGCTGCGCTACTGGCGGCCGGACGCTGTCCTCACGTCGGCGGTGAAGGGCTGGGGCGTGCCGGAGCTCCTGGGGAGGATCGAGGCCGCGCTGGGCCTGGCGGAGGAGCGCCGGGCAAGTGGAGCGAGACGAAGTTCTCTGTGGCCTTGAAGACGCGATTGCTGGCCGGGGGCACCCACGTCCTCGATTCCCTCTCCGACGGAGAACGATGCCGTACCGCGTGACTGGACGGCGTAGACGGCGGTCTACGGCCCCAACGCTGATGTGGGGGACTTCAGCCACGGCGTAGCATCGCAGACAACGAACGGCTCACTCCGGAACAGCGTCATTGTGTCGCACTGCTGCGCCAGCGCCGCGAAGTTCGGGTTGTTCTCCCAGTTGAAGAACTCAGAACGTACCAGAATAAGCTGCTCCCCTGACCTCAGGTGGCTTGCCACGCTGGCTTGATCCGAGCAGTCATAAAACCTGAGGTCGCCCACAAGATGCAGGTCTCTATTAGCCCACCAACCGCATCCCCAGAGCGAAACCCCTTCCGAATCCAGCGAATTTAGAAACGATGCTGTATCTTGCAGCGCCGTTAACCGCGCCTCAGGCCGAGTAATGGGTACGAATTCTCTTACAGAACCCAATTGGGGCAAGAGCACGACAACGAAAACGGCCAGCCCGGAGTACCGCACAAGCTGCATCCTCGACAGGCTAGCCAGGACGGGAAGGCCTACGGCGAAGTACACGATCCCGGGGACCAAGTGGCGAATCCAGCCGGCCTCATTTATGGTCCACCACCATGAGAAGTGAACGAGCCCAGCTATAAGCAGTATCAGCGAAAGCTTGAGCCGCCCCCGTTCGGGATCGTGGCCCACCGGTGTCCTTGCCCTTTCAAAGGCTACGAACCCAACCCAGAGTAACAGCGGGATCACACCCAGGCCCAACTTCAGCTGCCGCGTAAGGTTGCCTATGGTGCTCTCATCGCCCCCGATTGTCCGCCAGGTACGGTAGAAGTGGATTACCTGCCGCGAGTTTTCCACATAGGAATGCAGGCTGCCCAGCTCGACCAGTCTGAACATCTCGAAGGTGAAGGCAACCATCAGGCAGCCGACGACGAACGCGAGCACCGGAGCGGGACGCCTGTCCTCCAGAAACCCCCAAGCATAAGCGATGAGAAACCCCGGTACGGCCAAGACAATATTGACCTTCGAGT
>JAUYDU010000458.1 GCA_030691665.1 Chloroflexota bacterium | reverse complement strand
TAGTTGATGTCGTGGCCCACCAGGCCGGCGTAGGGGCCGTCCTGGCCGTAGCCGGAGAGGGAGCAGTAAACGAGGCGCGGGTTCATCTGGCTCAGCGTCTCGTAGTCCACGCCCAGACGCTTCACCACCCCCGGCCGGAAGCCTTCCAGCACCACGTCCGCCGTTTCGGCCAGCTTGTAGAAGACCTGGCGGGCGGCCTAGTTCTTCAGGTTAAGGGCGATGCTACGCTTATTGCGGGCGAGGGCGTTGAAGGCCAGCACCCGCTCGCTGGCGTCGCGGTCCAGCAGACGGCGGGCGGCCTGAGCCGTCTGGCGGCCGCCGCTGACCGCCGGCTCCTCGATGAGCAGGACGTCGGCCCCCAGGTCGCCCAGGAGCATGGTGCAGTAGGGGCCGGGGGCCAGGCGGGACAGATCGAGAACGCGGATTCCCTCCAGGGGCAGCATGGGCGGCACCTCCCTGCGGTATGGATACGGATTCGGGGGAATCATCGGGCAGGGCGCTCGGCTGTGTCAAGCCTGCCGGGGCGGCGATTTGACTGGTTCACAATCAGAGGGTTGGTTGTCCACCCCCGCTCTGCGCCCAGGGCACATCCGCCTCTAGGGGAAAAGGCGGGGGCAGGCATAGCGCTTTCGATGCCCCAGCCTTCAGGCTGGGGTCGTGAAGAATCTACCCACAGCAGTCCACCTATCACCCGGCGATCTCGCGCTTGCCCTGGCGGGCTGTTTTTGCTACCATAGCGGCACGGAGCGGGGCTGTAGTTCAGAGGGAGAACGTTTGTCTGGCAGACAAAAGGTCGGGGGTTCGAGTCCCCCCAGCTCCACCAACTCTCATTTTCTCCGGCGGAGGCGGATCCGCCTCTGGCGGAGGCAAAGGCGACGAACAGGAGTAGTAGGCTCCGCCCCTCAGAGAGATGACGGCCGGTGAGAGTCAGAAAGGGGTGCCGAACTCGCCCGGGAGCAGCGCTGGCGAAGTCGGTGCGGGACTAGCTGGCGACGGGTAGCGCCCGTTACAGCGCCGCTGAGCGTCCCGACTTGTCGGGAAAGCAGGGTGGTACCGCGGAGAGGCCCTCCGTCCCTGTGGGCGGAGGGCTTTAGCTATAGGACACGCAATGCCTGTTGATGACCAGCTAGCCATCGTTGGCCGCTTGGCCCTGGCCGCCCTCCTCGGGGCCTTCATCGGCCTCGAGCGGGAGCTGCGCGGCTACCCCGCCGGCGTCCGCACCATCGCCCTGGTGGCCCTGGGCTCCGCCTTGTTCACCGAGATATCGCGTCTCATGGGCGTGGAGGACCGCATCGCCGCCGGCATCGTCACCGGCATCGGCTTCCTGGGCGCCGGCGTCATCTTCCGCGAGGGCTACACCGTGCGGGGCATCACCACCGCCGCCACCATCTGGAGCGCCGCCGCTGTCGGCATGGCCGTCGGCCGCGAGCTGTACCTGGTGGCCGGCCTGGGCTCGGTGATCGTCTTCCTCCTGCTGGAAGCCCGAGACCCTGTCCGCCGCATGGATGACTTCGTCCGCGGGCGCCTGCGTAAGCTAGTGGCCCACGAAGATCCCAACGAAAAGGACGGAGAGGGCGATGACTGACAGGTACGCGCCGCCGCAGATCGAGAAGAAGTGGCAGCGCCAGTGGGAGGCCGACGGCCTCTACCGCACGCCCCACGATGACCCCCGGCCCAGGTGGTACTTCCTCACCATGCTGCCCTATACCTCCGGCGACCTGCACATCGGCCACTGGTACATCATGGCCCCCTCCGATGTAGCCGCTCGCTACAAGCGCATGCGGGGCTACAACGTCTTCTTCCCCATGGGCTTCGACGCCTTCGGCCTGCCCGCCGAGAACGCCGCCATCCGCCAGAACATCCACCCCTACAAGTGGACTCAAGACAGCATCGAGCGGATGCGCCAGCAACTGCGCTCCATGGGGGCGATGATCGACTGGGAGCACGAAGCCAGCACCTCCGACCCTGAATACTATCGCTGGACCCAGTGGTGGTTCCTCAAGTTCTACGAGAAGGGCCTGGCCTATCGAGCCAAGGCGCCGGCCAACTGGTGCCCCTCCTGCCAGACCGTCCTGGCTAACGAGCAGGTCCTGCCCAGCGGCGACTGCGAGCGCTGCGGCACCCCCGTCACTCGCCGCGACCTCGAGCAGTGGTTCTTCCGCATCACCAAGTATGCCGACGAACTCCTCGACCACAGCCAGATCCAGTGGCCGGAGCGCATCGCCACCATGCAGAAGAACTGGATCGGCAAGAGCCACGGCGTGGAGATAGCTTTCGACCTGGACATACCAGGCATCAAGGAGAAGGAGATCCGCGTCTTCACCACCCGCCCGGACACCGTCTACGGCGTCACCTTCATGGTGCTGGCGCCCGAGCACCCGCTGGTCGAGAAGCTCACCACGCCCGACCGCCGCGCCGAGGTGGAGGCCTACGTCGAGCAAACCCGCCGCCTCAGCGAGATCCAGCGCCTCTCCGCCGAGAAGGAGAAGACGGGCGTCTTCATCGGCGCCTACTGCCGCAACCTCCTCTCCGGCCGGGACGTCCCTATCTGGATCGCCGACTATGCCCTCCTCACCTACGGCACCGGCGCCGTCATGGGCGTCCCCGCCCACGACCAGCGCGACTTCGACTTCGCCAAGCGCTACGGCCTGCCCATCGTCGTCGTCATCGCTCCCCCCGGCTGGCAAGGCGAGGAACTCACCGAAGCCTACGTCGGTGCCGGCACCATGGTCAACTCCGGCCCCTTCGACGGCCTGCCCAGCGACCAGGGCTACGATGCCGTTGCGGATTATGTCGAGTCCAAGGGCTGGGGAGGCCGCAAGGTCGGCTACCGCCTGCGCGACTGGCTCATCTCCCGCCAGCGCTACTGGGGCTGCCCCATCCCCATCGTCTACTGCCCCCACTGCGGCACGGTGCCCGTCCCCGAGGGGGACCTGCCCGTCCTCCTGCCCGAGGACGCCGAGTTCAAGCCCACCGGCGAGTCGCCCCTGGCCCGCCACCAGGGCTTCGTCAACACCGCCTGCCCTCGCTGCCACAGCCCGGCCCGCCGCGAGACGGACACCATGGACACCTTCATGGACTCCAACTGGTACTTCATCCGCTACCTGAGCCCCCACTATAACGAGGGGCCGGTGGATCCCGAGCTGGCCCGGAAATGGCTGCCCGTCGACCAGTACACCGGCGGCGCCGAGCACGCCGTCATGCACCTGCTCTACGCTCGCTTCTTCTGGAAGGTGGCCCGCGACCTGGGGATAGTACAGGGGGACGAGCCCTTCCTGCGCCTGTTCAACCAGGGCCACATCATCGCCGGCAAGGCCAAGATGAGCAAGTCGCGGGGCAACGTCGTCACCCCCGACGAGTACGTGGCTGGCCTGGGCGCCGATACGGTGCGCTGCTACCTGATGTTCATGGGCCCCTGGGAGCACGGCGGCGAGTGGGACGATTCGGGCATCTTCGGCATCCACCGCTGGCTGAATCGCGTGCGGGGCCTGGTGCTCGGCGGTGCGCCCACCAACGGCGCCGACCCCCAGACCACCCACCAGCTTCGCCACGTCACCCACAAGACCATCCGCCGCGTCACGGAGGACATGGAGCGCTTCCGCTTCAACACCATGCTGGCCGCCCTCATGGAGTTCGCCAACTTCCTGACCAAGGCGAAGGAGACCGGCCCGGTGGATGCGGCCGCCTGGCAGGAGGCGATGGAGACGCTCCTGGTCCTGATGGCCCCCTCAGCGCCGCACCTGGCCGAGGAGCTGTGGAGCCGCCTGGACAAGCCCTACAGC
>JAUYDU010000434.1 GCA_030691665.1 Chloroflexota bacterium | reverse complement strand
GAACCGGAGCAACGGTGTCAGCAACCCCCATGCCCACCTGCGCTCGCCGGTCACGGTGCAGGAGGTTCTCGGCTCCGGTTTCGTGAGCTATCCCCTCAAGGCCCTGGACTGCCCGCCCGAGTCGGTGGGCGGCGTCGCCCTTATCCTGGCCGGCGAGGAGGTGGTCAAGCGCATCACCGACAAGCCCGTCTGGATCCGCGGCATCGGCTGGGCCATCGAGAGCTACGAGCTGGGGGCCAAGGACCTGGCTCACATCCCCTCGCTGGCGGCGGCCGCCCAGCGGGCCTACCGCATGGCCGGCATCGGCCGCCCCCTGGAGGAGCTCGACCTGGCTGAGCTGCACGAGGCCACCTCCTTCCACGAGCTCATGGACTACGAGGCCCTGGGCTTCGCTGCGGCCGGCGAGGGCGCCAAGATGATAGAGGAAGGCCTGACCCAGATCGCGGGCAAGCTGCCGGTCAACCCCTCGGGCGGGGCGCTCTCCACCAACCTGCACGGCGCCTCGGGGCTGGTGCGAGCGGCCGAGGCCGCCCTCCAACTGCGGGGCGAGGCCGAGGGAAGGCAGGTGGCAGCGGCCCAGCTCGCCCTGGCCCACGGCCTGAGCGGCCCCAGCGGGGCGGCCGCGCCCACTAACTGCGTCCTCATTCTGGAGAGGGGGTGAGCCATGGCTAGAAGAGTAGCTATCGTCGGTGTCGGCCTGACCAAGTGCTCCAGCCACCGCACGGACGTCACCTACCCTGAGCTGGTCTACGAAGCGGTGAGCGCCGCTCTGGCCCAGGCCAACCTTCAGGCCGGGGACATCGACGCCGTCGTCTACGGATCGATGGATCCCTTCGACGGTGTCTTCGCCCCCGAACGCTGGAACGTGGACGCCTGCGTGAGCGCCGGCTTCCTGACCAAGCCCTTCCTCAAGATCACCACCGGCGGGACGACCGGCGGCTCCACTGCCCTCGGCGGCTACTACCACGTGGCCTCGGGGATGTTCGATGTGGTGCTGGCGGTGGCCTCCCAGAGGGTGGGCGAGACCCTGGAGGCCCAGCTTGTCCTCAACACCGCCATCGACCCCATATACGAGCGCTGGATCGGCGGCGGCGCCATTACCATCGCTGCCCTCCAGGCCGTCCACCACTTCCTCCACTACGGCACCACCGAGGAAGACCTGGCCCTGGTGACGGCCAAGAACTACGCCAACGCCCTCAACAACCCCTACGCCCACCTCCAGCGCCACCTCACGGCCGAGGACGCCCTGCGCACGCGCATGATCTCCTGGCCCCTGCGCCTCAGCGACTGCTGCCCCAGCTCCGACGGGGCTGCCGCCGTTATCTTCGCCTCCGAGGAGCGGGCCCGCCGGATCGCCGACGTCCCCGCCTGGGTCAGGGGAGCCGGCCAGATCACCGACAACTACTACGTGGGCGACCGCCCCTGGTTCCACGACTGGGACAGCCTGTCGATGCTGGCGCGGCGGGTCTACAAGCAGGCCAAGATCGATAACCCCCTGAAGGAGCTGGACGTGGCTGAGCTGTACCAGGCCTTCTCCGTCCAGGAGATCATTGAGTACGAGGCCCTCGGCTTCGCCGAGAAGGGCCAGGGAGTCCAGCTTATCCGCAACGGGGTAACGGCCATGGGCGGCCAGTTGCCCGTTTGCCCCTCGGGGGGCGTTCAATGCACTAACCCCATCGGCGCCTCGGGCCTCATCCGAGTGGCCGAAGCGGCCCTCCAGGTGATGGGCAAAGCCGAGGCCCGCCAGGTGCCCGACGTCAAGACGGCCCTGGCCCACTCCTGGGGCGCCGCCATCGGCTTCCACACCCTGATGGTTCTCGACCGACAATCGCCCTAGATATGGCTGATTGCTGGCAGTCGAGTTTCCCCGACCGCCCCGTAAACGGGGCGGCATCGATGGCTACATCTATGCCCCCGCCTTATGACCTTAAGCGAAATAGAGTTCCCCGCCCCGATGAATCGGGGCGGCTTGGACGGAAGCTGCGGGTTTCAACCCGCAGAGATCAACTAAACCGTCGATGCTCCCTAGGCGGGAGGAGCGAACCAACGCACGAGGAGGAGCGCTATGACTCAGGAAGAGGAAGTTCTGATAGTGCCCGCCAACTGGAACCTGCCCTTCCGCCACACCGCGGGCAGGTTCGCCAGCCGCTTCTTCCGCGAGCTGCGGGACAACCAGAGGATCTACGGGGTGCGCTGCCCTCAGTGCCGGCGGGTGCTCCTGCCCCCCCGGCCCTTCTGCGAGCGCTGCTTCGCCGCCATCGACGAGTGGGTGGAGGTGGGCAGCCAGGGCATCCTGGAGGCCTTCACCATCTGCTACGTGCCCTTCCTTGGCCTGCCCCAGCCGCCCGTCGCCATGATCATGGTCAAGCTGGATGGCGCTGACACCTCCCTCCAGCACATCCTCGGCGGTGTTGACCTCAGCGACCCGGCCAAGGCCAAAGAGTTGGTGCAGATCGGCATGCGGGTGGAGGCCGTCTGGCGCGACGAGCGCCGCGGCGAGATCGGCGACATCCAGCACTTCCGGCCGGTGGCCGGGTAGAGGCCCCCTACCACTTGGGCTTGGTGATGACGGGCCCCATCCGCGGCTGGGTCGCCAGCGGCGAGGCGATGAACTGCTCGTACAGCCCGTGGTAGCGCTCCACCTTCTCCTCGTCTAGCTCCACCCCCAGGCCGGGGCCGGCTGGCAGGGCGATGCCGCCGTCCTCGTACTTCAGCTTGCCCCCCTGGATGATGTCATCCTCCAGGTAGTGGTAGTGGGCGTCGGGGGCGTGGCTCAGGTTAGGGATGGCCGCCGCCAGGTGGAGCAGGGCCGCCAGCGACACCCCGAACTCCGTCCCCGAGTGCATCCCCATGTCCAGGTTCAGCGTCTCCAGAACCATGGCCAGCGACTTCGTGGCCCGCAGGCCGCCGTACCAGTGGGGGTCTGCCAGCACCACGTCCACCGCCTCCAGGAGGGCGGCCGGCGCGATGTCCTCGTAGCCGAAGCAGGCCATGTTCGACGCCAGCGGCACGTAGGGCACCATCCGCTTCACCCGCGCCATCCCCGCCAGGCCCCAGGTGGGGTCCTCCAGGTACTCGATGTCGTACTCCGCCAGGCGGCGGGCTATCCGCGCCGAGGTGGCGACTGACCATACGCTGTTGGGGTCGATCCGCATGGGCAGGCCGGGGAAGCGCCGCCGCAGGGTGATGAAGGTCTCCACCTCCTGGTCCGGCGGGTGGACGCCCCCCTTGATCTTGATGGAGCGCAGCCCGTAGTTCCCCACCAGGCTCGCCACATACTCCACCAGCCGCTCGCTCGTTCCCTCCCACGACGTGTCGCCGCCCTCTGCCTGGTAGAAGACGTAGGCGGTGATCGAGATGCGATCGGCCAGCCTGCCGCCCAGGAGGTCGCACACCGGGCGGCCTATGGCCTTGCCCTGGATGTCCAGGCAGGCGAATTCGATGGCGGCGTAGGCGTTCACCAGGTTCGAGCCGAACATCCGCACGTAGAACGGCACGGCGATCTTCCAGCGCAGGCGCTCCAGGTTGAAGGGGTCCTCGCCCACGACCAGGGGCCGGCAGCTATTGAGTACC
>JAUYDU010000085.1 GCA_030691665.1 Chloroflexota bacterium | reverse complement strand
CGCTCGACCACCTCGTCGAACTCGGGGCCGAGGTCCACCCCCATCTGGCGACCCATGCGCCGCGCCCAGCGCGCCACGCTGCGGGGGTCGCTCTCGTCGAGGTCGGCGAGGCTGGCGTCGGAGGCGAGGCTATCCAGATGGCTCTCCTCGGAGCGCACCACGGCCACTCGTGACATCAGGCGGGTCAGCTCGCTGCCGCCGCAGTGGGGGCAAGCGGGCGCGACGGCGGCCTGGATGGTGCGCTGGAATACGGTCACCCGCCTTCGGCAGCCATTGCAACGATACTCGTAGATGGGCACGGTTCGCCTACCACCCTTCCCCGCCTCTGGCGGGGAGCTGGGCGATCTGGTCGCGCTGGGCGCAGGAGGCGAGATAGGGACAAGCGGCGCAGTGTCTGCCGATGGTGGCGGGATAATCCCGCTCGGCCGCCATCTCCTCAGCCGCTGCCAGTGCCTGGGCCAAGGTGGTCTCCAGCTCCTCCCTGGTGGGATGGATGCTCCAGACGTCGCCCTCCTCCAGGTAGAAGTAGGAGCCGCGACGCAACGGACGCGACAGCTTCCGCTCCACCATAATAGCATAGAGGCGAAGCTGCTCGACATCCACCTCAGGGGGGCGAGCGCCCGTCTTGTAGTCGATGACGTGGAGGGCGGCGTCGGGCTCTTCGTCCACCCGGTCGATGCGGCCCACCAGGGCCACCCGGTCGGAGACGGGCACCTGGCAGTAGGACTCGAGGGCCAGGGGCTGGGCAAGGAGGTCGTGCTGGTGGGAGAAGCGGCGCAGTTGCTCCTCCGCCCGCTCACGCCAGGCCTGCCGCTCGGCCGGTGAGCCCAGGCGGAAGACAAGAGCCTGCCACTTCTCGTCGAGAATGGTTGTGAGGCGCTCCTCATCCCGCTCGTGGAGAGGGACGTAGGCGAAGAAGTCGTGCAAGGCGGCGTGAATGAGGGCGCCCACCACATCCTGAGAGGTGGGCCTGGCGGGCAGGCGATCCACGTACTGGTACTTGTAGCGCAGGCGACAGCGGCGGAAGGTGCGCAGGCGCAAGGGCGACAGGCGGAACATGGCGAGTGTATTGTAAGGGGAACAGAACCTAGAACCAAGAACAGAGAGCCTAGGCCCCACCCTACCCGATGTGCGGGGGTGGGCTCCCCTTGGCAAGCTCAGGACAAGCCTAGGGCGACTCTCCGTCGGCGATGGCTCCCTCGATGTGGCGGAGGGAGAGGAGGCGGCCGTCAGGGGAGAGGTCCAGGGTGATGACGTCGATGCGCTGCTGGGGCGGGAGGTCGTCCCGGGCCTGGGTGTAGGCCTGGGCGAGGGAGAGGAGGCGGCGCTGCTTGGCGGGGGTGACGGACTCGACGGCGGAGCCCAGGGCGTTGCCACGGCGGGTGCGGACCTCCACGAAGACCAGGCAGTCGCTATCCTCGGCCACGATGTCGATCTCCCCTTCGCGGCAGCGGAAGTTACGGGCGCGGATGCGGTAGCCTTTGGCCTCCAGATGAGCCGCTGCCAGGCGCTCGCCGAAGGCGCCCAGATCGCGGCGGGGGGAGCTCACTGACACCCCAAGCAGGCCCGTACGGGGGCGAAGGTGCGGCGGTGGATGGGACATGGGCCGAGGCGGGTGAGAGCATCCAGATGCTCGCGGGTGGCATATCCTTTATTGCGAGCGAAGCCGTAGCCGGCGAAGCGGCGGCCAGCCTCCAGCATGAGCCGGTCGCGGGCGACCTTGGCTACGATGGAGGCACAGGCGATGGAGAGGGAAAAGGCATCGCCATGGATGATGGGGTGCTGGGGGAGGGTGCACTGGGGAACACGCAGGGCATCGATGAGGACGAAGTCGGGTGTAGCCGAGAGCTCAGCCAGGGCGGCGAGCATGGCGCGGCGGGTAGCCTCGACGACGCCGATGGTATCGACCAGATGGTGGGGAACAGTGCCCAGGGCAAAGGCGGTGGCATCGGCGCGAATGCGCTCGGCTAGCTCTTCTCGCCTGGCGGGGGAGAGGACCTTACTGTCGCGGACGCGGGCGAGCCAAGGGAAACGAGCGCGTGCGGGCAGAAGGACGGCCGCGGCCATGACAGGCCCGGCCAGGGGCCCGCGACCCACCTCATCGACGCCGGCCACCAACTCGGCGCCCTGGGCCCAGAGGTTCTCTTCGTAGGCGAAGGTGGGAGGCTCCCTCATTTCCTTGCCTCCCTGCCTGCGGCAGGCGGGCAGGACTATCAGGCCAATACTAGCACAAGCAGGGCAGGGCAACAACCCGCCGGGGCGGGCAGGCGGTTGACAAGCTGTAGAGGCATCGCTACTTTGGGCTTAATGCGGAGATTAGTGACCCAGGAGGTGAGCGATGCCCATCGTGCGGGTAGAGATGTGGCCCGGCCGTACCCACGCCCAAAAGCAGGAGCTGGCGCGGGTGATTACCGAGGCCATCGTGAACATAGCCCACACCACGCCGGAGGCGACCATAATCGTATTCGAGGACGTGGCGAAGGAGAACTGGGCCCAGAGCGGAGTGCTGGCCTCGGACGTGGGCAAGTAGGGCGAGGGAGCGGGAGCCCCGAACCTGCAATAGGTTTTGGTGCGCCGATCTGATATAATGGGCGCAGCGGGCGAGATAGCAATCGTCCTTCGTTCGCCCGTGGGGATGTCGTAAGGAAGAGGCAATGTACGGCCGCTGGCTGCGAAACAGTCTGGTTTATCTGGTCATCCTGGTGGGGGTCGTGGCCATCGTGTTCACCCTATTCGGGAGAAACACCTCCAGCAAGGAGCCGGTGCCCCTGTCCCAATTTGTGACGGACGTTAGGGACGGGAATGTCAGCAAGATCGAAGTCGACGGCGAAAAGGTCACCTACAAGCTGGCGAACAGTGACCGGTCCTTCAAGACGAAGCTGGAAGAGGGAGACACCGTCCGCAAGGTCCTGGAGGATGCGGGGCTGACGGTTGGTCAGTACCCCGACCCCAAGGTGAAGGGAGGCGGCTTCAACTGGCTGAACATCCTCATCAACTTTCTGCCGCTGATCATCTTCGGTGGGCTGCTGCTGTTCCTGATGCGTCAGGCTCAGGGCACCAATACCCAAGCGATGAACTTTGGCAAGAGCCGGGCGCGGATGTTCGCGGGGACGCGGTCGGGCATAACCTTTGCCGATGTGGCGGGGGTGGAGGAAGCCAAGGAGGAGCTCCAGGAGGTGGTGGAGTTCCTGAAGTGGCCGGAGAAGTTCGCCGCCCTGGGGGCTCGCATTCCCAGGGGTGTGCTGCTGCTGGGGCCGCCCGGCACGGGGAAGACCCTCCTGGCCAAGGCGGTGGCCGGCGAGGCGGGCGTCCCCTTCTTCTCGATCAGCGGCTCCGAGTTCGTGGAGATGTTCGTGGGGGTGGGCGCTTCGCGGGTGCGGGATCTGTTCGACCAGGCGAAGCGGAATGCTCCTTGCATCGTGTTCATTGACGAGATCGATGCCGTGGGGCGCCACCGGGGCGCCGGGCTGGGGGGCAGCCACGACGAGCGGGAGCAGACCCTGAACCAGATTCTGGTGGAGATGGATGGGTTCGACACTCACACCAACATTATCGTGGTGGCCGCCACCAACCGGCCCGACATCCTGGACCCGGCGCTGCTGCGGCCGGGGCGCTTCGACCGCCAGGTGGTGCTGGACACGCCGGACGTGAGAGGGCGCAAGGCGATCCTGGAGGTGCACGCTCAGGGCAAGCCGCTGGACAAGGACGTCAACCTGGAGATACTGGCGAAGCAGACGCCCGGCTTCTCGGGCGCCGACCTGGCGAACCTGCTGAACGAGGCGGCTATTCTAGCGGCTCGGCGCAACAAGAAGAAGGTCACGATGTCGGAGTTCGACGAGGCGGTGGACCGGGTGATCGCCGGGCCGGAACGCAAGAGCCGGGTGATAACGCCGAGGGAGAAGGAGATCACCGCCTACCACGAGTCGGGACACGCCCTGGTGGCGCGCATGCTGCCGAACGCCGACCCGGTGTACAAGATCACGATCGTGTCGCGGGGGATGGCGCTGGGCTACACGCGCTACCTTCCCGAGGGGGATAGGCGGATCGCGACCAAGGCTCACTTCGAGGACTCGATCGCCTCTGCCCTGGGCGGTCGGGCCGCCGAGGAGCTGGTGTTCGGCGAGATGACGACGGGCGCCGAGAACGATCTGGAGAGGGTGACCCGGATGGCGCGGGCGATGGTCACCAAGTGGGGGATGAGCGAGCGACTGGGCCCGCGCACGTTCGGCCGCAGGGAAGAGCTGGTCTTCCTGGGGCGGGAGATCGCCGAGCAGCGCAACTACAGCGAGAAGGTGGCCGAGCAGATCGACGAGGAAGTGCGGCAGATCATCGACCAGGCCTACCAGTGTGCCAAGAAGGTCCTCACGGAGAACCAGGCCAAGCTAGAGCAGTTGGCCAAACGGATCATGGAGGACGAGACGATCGAGGGTGAGGCGCTGGAGGCTTTGTTCAAGACATCTCCGGGCGAAGAGCCGGCCCCCACCGCTCCTGAGACGCCACCGGTGCAGCCGGAGGGGGCGCCCAAGGCTAGGGAGAAGGGACCCCTGCCTAAGCCGGTGATCGGCCCGCCCCAGCCGGACCTGGCCTGAGCCCGTCGAAGGGGCCTGCCCTGAGGCGGCGGTCAGGTGCTGCGTTCCGCCGCGAGGCTGAGATCTTTGCTCCCGAGCACGACCCTGGAGCCTGTTGAAAAAGGCCTGGTTCGCCCTTCGACAGGCTCAGGGCGAGCGGTCTCGGGTGCTATTTGTCTCCGCCCGTGGTGAGCCTGTCGAACCATGAGCGGACTCCCTGGTTAATGGCTGTCCTATTGGATGAGTAGCGTTGACCGCGGCAAGGCAGGTTTGCTAGAATCGGCGAGACTGCCTGCTCAGTGGGGCCTGTTGGCGGACGCGGGCAAGTGTATGTTCTGCCAGAGGCGGACAGGTATCGGAGGTAGGAAATCTACGCGGTAGTTCGCACAGGCGGCAAACAGTACAGAGTGGTGCCGAACCAACTCCTGGACGTGGAGCGGCTGCCGGCGGCCGTGGGTGACACGGTGGAGCTGCTGGACGTGCTTCTGGTGGCCGACGGGGAAGAGGTCATCGTGGGCCAGCCACGGGTGGCCGGCGCGCGGGTGGTGGCGGAGGTGGTGGAGCACGGCCGCGACAAGAAGATCGTAGTCTTCAAGTACAAGCCCAAGACCCGCTATCACAAGAAGACGGGCCACCGCCAGGGCTACACTCGCCTGGCCATTCGCCAGATACTGACGGGCGTGGAGGCGGAAGCGATCGTGGCCGCCGAGGCGCCGCGCAAGCCACGCCGCCCAAAGGCCGCCGCCAAGCCGGTGGCGGAGGTCGGCGCCGTCGAGGCGCCGCCGAAGCCTCGCCGGGGGAAGGCCGCGGCCAAGCCCAAGCCACCGCCTCTGCCAGAGGCGGAAGCGCCGGTGGAGGCTGGAGCGGAGCCGGCGGTGGAGGAGAAGCCGAAGCCGCGGCGGCGCAAGGCGGCGGCACCCGAGGCGTCGGCGGAAGCGCCGGTGGAAGCTGGGGCAGAGCCGGCGGTGGAGGAGAAGCCAAAGCCGCGGCGGGCGCGGGTGGCGAAGGTAACGCCTCCGCCAGAGGCAGAGGTGGAGAAGGCAGTACCGAAGCCGAGGCGTCGAACCAAGAGGGGTGAATAGGGATGGCACACAAGAAGGGCGGAGGCAGCACTCGCTACGGGCGCGATAGCAAGGCCAAGCGCCTGGGCGTCAAGCGCTACGACGGCGAGGTGGTGCTGCCGGGGACGATTATCGTCCGCCAGCGGGGGACGCGCGTCCACCCGGGCAAGAATGTGGGCATGGGGCGCGACTTCACGATCTATTCGCTGATCGAGGGGCAGGTCAAGTTTGAGCACTACAACAAGCTCGGACGCAAGAAGGTCAGCGTCCACGCCGCCAGCGAGACCTGCCCGCCAGCAGACACGACTGAGGGGCATCCGTGAAGGCGAATATCCACCCCGAGTACGTCGAAGCGACCGTCGTTTGCGCCTGCGGCAACACCTTCCAGACGCGGGCGACCAAGGCGCGACTGCACGTGGAAGTGTGCAGCCGCTGCCATCCTTTCTTCACCGGCGAACAGCGCATCGTGGACACGGCGGGGCGAGTGGAGCGTTTCCTGAAGCGCTACGGGCTATCCGAGCAGAAGGCGGCGCAGGCTGTCCCTGACGCGGAGCCGGAAGCGAGCGCTGAAGCGGAGACGGCGGAGGAGGCTGTGCCGGAGACCGAAGCCAGCGCTGAGCCTGAATCGCAGGGGGAGGCCGAAGCAGGGCCCGAAGCCGCGGCTGAGGCGGAGGGTGAGCCCAAAGCGGTCTCCGAGCCCAGGCAGAGGAGGAGCCGGAAGCGGACGTCTCCGGCCTGAGGCGGAGGACTGAGAGGAACACCGCGGCCGCCCTTTCGTCTGCAGAGGAGCCACCTTTGGCCAACGCTACCCGCCAGGAGGCGGGTTCTTTTTATTACGGCGGCCAGGCGGTCCTGGAGGGCGTGATGATCCGCGGCCGTCGCCTGATGGCGGTGGCGGTGCGCCGGCCGGAAGGGGACATCGCCCTGCGGGTGGAGAGCCTGGGCGGGCTGTACAGCGGGGCGTTACGACGCATCCCCTTCCTGCGGGGGATCATCGTGCTCTGGGAGACGCTGGCGCTGGGCACGCGAGCCCTCCTCTACTCCTCGAACGTGGCCCTGGGGGAGGAAGAAAAGGAGATCAGCCGGCCGGTGCTGTGGGGGACGGTGGGGCTGGCGCTGGCGTTCGTCATCGCCCTGATCTTCGTGGGGCCGGTGCTGGTCAGCGGCCGGCTGGAGGCAGCGATCGGCAACGAGCGCTGGACGGTGGTGGTGGAGGGGCTGATCCGACTGGCGATCCTGCTGGCCTACCTGTACGTCATCAGCTTGCTGCCCGATATCCGGCGGGTGTTCGCCTATCACGGGGCCGAGCACAAGGCGATCAACGCCCTGGAGCATGGCGCACCGCTGGAGGTGGGGGCGGTGCGCGGCTACAGCACGGCTCACCCTCGCTGCGGGACGAGCTTCCTGCTGGTGGTGGTGGTGATATCGGTGCTGCTGTTCGTGGTGGTGGGGATGCCGCCGCTGTGGCAGCGGCTGCTGTCGCGGGTGGCGCTGGTGCCGGTCATCGCGGCCGTGAGCTACGAGCTGATCCGGCTGGGGGGAAGGTGGCAGGGGAACAGGCTGGTGCGGGCGGCGTTCAAGCCGAACCTATGGCTGCAATCGCTGACCACGCGCGAGCCTGACGACGACCAGGTGGAGGTGGCGATCTGCGCCCTGCGGGAGGTGGTGGCGGGAGAGGAGGCAACGACCCCGCTGACGAACAAGCCTAGTTCGCTTCCTCCTCCAGGCCCCGGAAGAAGCAGGAGCGCTGGCCGGTGTGGCAGGCAGGCCCCTGAGGCGAGTGGACAGGCCTCCCTAGTTGAGCTTAGCGAGAGCTGCGGCGGCGTTCAAGACCTCAGATCGATCATTGCCCGTGACAATGATGAGAGTGTCCCCTAGAGTGAGCTTAAGGCTCACCCTGCCGCCTTCCTCGAGCAGTCTCCCCTCGACGCCCTTTGCTGTTACGATCGTCCCCTGATCCCAGGGAGAGGGCATGCCAGGGGTCTCGGTGCTGGCATGCACCTGGCCAATACGCAGCTCCTTAGGCTCGTCGAGGGGGTTGGCTGGTGGGCGGCCGTACACCACTTCCACACTGTGACGATCGGGCCAACCAGGAATGGGCGCGGGGGATCTGTACTCCTGAATGAGTTGCAGCGGGAGACCCTTAAAGCTATCGCCGAGATAGTACAGGCCAAAGTCCTTGAACGTCGTGGCCTCAGCCAGGGTAAGCGGCCATGTTCCCTGAGTGGCAGCAGTGCTAGAGCGGGTAGTCGGCGCAAAGAGAGCGACTGGCACTTCGTTTATCGGCAGCCACTCGACCACCTCGTAGCTGTAGACATCCTCCCCCTTGGGGAGGAGCTGGCCGCCCGGCCCCGCTTCGTAGTAGACTTTCTTGAGGGGCAGGTAGT
>JAUYDU010000350.1 GCA_030691665.1 Chloroflexota bacterium | reverse complement strand
GCATCGGGCCCATCGCCTGGAGCGCGCCCTGGACACCCCCGCTCGCATCTACTACAAGTACGAGGGCGTCAGCCCCGCCGGCTCCCACAAGCCCAACACGGCGGTAGCCCAGGCCTACTACAACAAGCAGGAGGGGGTGCGCCGCATCGCCACCGAGACCGGCGCCGGCCAGTGGGGCAGCGCCCTGGCCATGGGCTGCGCCTTCTTCGGCCTGGAGCTCAAGGTCTACATGGTGAAGGTGAGCTACCACCAGAAGCCCTACCGCCGCGTCCTCATGGAGACCTGGGGGGCGACGGTCGTGCCCAGCCCCAGCGCCGACACCCAGGCCGGCCGCACTATCCTGGGCCAGGACGCTGACTCGCCGGGAAGCCTGGGCATCGCCATCAGCGAGGCGGTGGAGGATGCCGCCGGCCGCGACGACACCAAGTACTCCCTGGGCAGCGTCCTCAACCACGTCCTCCTCCACCAGACGGTGGTGGGCCAGGAGGCCGTCAAGCAGATGGAGATGGCCGGCGACTACCCCGACGTGGTCATCGGCTGCGTGGGCGGCGGCTCGAACTACGCCGGCCTTGCCCTGCCCTTCGTGAAGGACAAGCTGGCGGGCCAGAAGAAGACCCGTTTCGTCGCTGTCGAGCCCGAGGCCTGCCCGAGCATCTCCCGCGGCGAGTACGCCTACGACTTCGGGGACATCGCCGAGCAGACGCCCCTGCTGAAGATGCACACCCTGGGCCACACCTTCATCCCGCCCGGCATCCACGCCGGCGGCCTGCGCTATCACGGCATGGCGCCCATCATCAGCCAGCTCTGCCACGAAGGGGTGATGGAGGCCACGGCCTATCACCAGACCAAGGCTTTCGCCGCCGCCGTCCAGTTCGCCCAGACCGAGGGCATCGTTTCGGCGCCCGAGACGGCCCACGCCATCGCTTGCGCCATCGATGAGGCGCTGGCCGCCCGCGAGGCCGGCGAGCGGCGGGTCATCTTGTTCAACCACAGCGGCCACGGCCTCCTCGACCTGGGCGCCTACGACGCCTTCCACGCCGGCAAGCTGGAGGACTACGCCTACCCGGCCGACAAGGTGCGCGAGGCCATGGCCCACGTACCCAAGGTATAAGAATGGAAGAACCTAGAACCGAGAACCAAGAACCAAGGGCTAAAGGGCCCTATTCCTTCCGCAACCTGATCCTGTGGCAGAAGGCCCAGGAGTTGGCTCTGGCCGTGATCAAGGTGCTGGCGACGCTTCCGCGGGGTGACGCAGCCCAGATCATAGCCCGACAGCTAGTCGCTTCGGCCGGTTCTATTGGGGCAAACGTCGCCGAAGGTCACGGCAGATTCTCCTTGGCTGCCCACAGGAACCATCTGTCCATCGCCAAAGGCTCTGCCTGCGAGACCGACGGGTGGCTGTATCTACTACGCAGGGCCGGATACCTGGACCCCGATATCGAACGAGGGCTGCATCAGGACTGCCAGGAGATCATCCGCATGCTGACTGCCAAGATCCTTGACTTGGAGCGCCGGGAGAATAGACGAGGCCTCGCGACCCTTCGCGAGAACTCTTCCCCGTATGAGGCCGCCGACTATCTGCCCGATGACCAGGTTCTAGGTTCTGGGTTCTAGGTTCTATCACCGCCATGTACCATCCTAGCCTAGCTCAGGTCAAGGCCCTCGCCCGCCACGGCAACCTCGTCCCCATCTACCGCGAGGTGGCGGCTGACCTGGAGACGCCTGTGTCCGCCTACCTCAAGGTGGCCCAGGGCGACCACTCCTTCCTCTTGGAGAGCGTGGAGGGCGGCGAACGCCTGGCCCGCTACAGCTTCATCGGCACTGAACCCTACCGGGTCGTCCGCCTCGGCCCCTACCGCGACCCCCGCGAGGGCTCCGATCCGTTGCGGGCCGTCGAGGAGGAGCTGGGCCGCTTCCGCCTGGCGCCCGTGGAGGGCCTGCCCCGCTTCACCGGCGGCGCCGTCGGCTACTTGGCCTACGAGTCGATCCGCCACTTCGAGCCGCGAGTGCCCATGGCCGAGAACGACCCGCTGGGCCTGCCCGAGGCCGTCTTCATGTTCGTCAGCACCATGCTGGTGTTCGACCACCTGAAGCACACCATCAAGGTGGTCAGTCACGCCCGCCTGGACGGCGACATCGACGCCGCCTACCGCCAGGCCGCGTGGCGCATCGACGAGCTGGTGGAGCGCCTGGGTCAGCCCCTGCCCAGCCTGCCCTACCCGCTGGAGCCCTCGCCCGGCCCCAGAGACCAGGTGGTGCGCTCCAACATCAGCCCCGAAGACTACATGCTCAAGGTCGAGCGCTGCCGCCAGTACATCATCGCCGGCGACGTCATCCAGGTGGTGCCCTCCCAGCGCTTCTCCCGCCCCACCAGCGCTCATCCCTTCAGCATCTATCGCGCCCTGCGGGCTATCAACCCCTCGCCCTACATGTACTACCTCCAGATGGCCGACTGCCACATCGTCGGCGCCTCGCCGGAGATGCTGGTGCGGGTGGAGGACGGCATCGTCTCCAC
>JAUYDU010000298.1 GCA_030691665.1 Chloroflexota bacterium | reverse complement strand
CGAGAAGGGGCTGACGGTGGTGCCCCTGCGGCTGTACCTGAAGGAGGGACGGGTCAAGGTGGAGCTGGCCCTGGCGCGTGGCCGCCGGATGTACGACCGGCGGCGAGCCATCGCCCAGCGGGAGGCGGAGCGAGAGATGCGACGGGCGCTGCGGCACCGCGGTCGCTAGGTATCGCCTCCGCCGCTGCTAGACGTTATGTCACATTCTCCCCTACCGCGTCGCAAAGCATAGGCCGGTTAGCTGACCCTAGGGGAGCCGGCGCAGGGCCTTCTGGGCGACCTCCTTTTCCGCCTCAAGCACCTCGGCCGCGTCCTCTGGCACTGTCAGATCGATCCCGAGGGCCACGGCCACCGAGAGTCAGACATCGCCCTTGCGCACCTTGTGCTAGGCTCAACCCTGGGTTAGATTGAAGCAAAGCGCGTAGCCCCTGCTGCGTCCGGAGACCGCGGATGTTCGATACCGTCACCTCGGCCCGTGCCCTGATGGGGTTGTCGCTGGCATTCCACATCATCTTCGCCACCATCGGCATTGGCCTTCCTCTGCTCCTTCTCATCGCCGAAGGCATCGCGCTACGCTCCGGCGACGAAACGTATCTCCGGATGGCCAAGCGCTGGGGGCGCGTCGCCGCCGTGCTGTTCGCCGTCGGGGCTGTGTCGGGCACTATCCTTTCCTTTGAGTTCGGGCTGCTCTGGCCTACGTGGATAGAGTTCTCCGGCGGCATCATCGGCTTCCCCTTCGCGTTGGAAGGGTTCGCCTTCTTCACAGAAGCGATTTTCCTTGCGCTCTACATCTACGGCTGGGACCGCCTCTCGCCAAAGGCGCACTGGCTCTGCACGATCCCCCTTGTAGTCAGCTCGGCGGCGTCGGCGTTCTTTGTGATCAGCGCCAACGCCTGGATGAACCAGCCCGCCGGCTTCGAGGTGATCAACGGCAAGGCTGTCAACGTCGACCCCATCGCGGCGATGTTTAACTCCGCCATGCCGTACCAAGTCACGCATGGCACGCTGGCCTCCTACGTCGCCACGGGCTTCGCGGTCGCCGGCGTGTACGCCATCGCCATGCTCCGGGGCGATCGGTCAGACTACAACAAGAAGGCGTTAGTGCTGGGGCTCGCCGTTGCCGCGGTCTTCACGCCGCTCCAGATCGTTAGCGGTGACCTGAGTGGCCGCTTCCTGGCGCACCACCAGCCGGAGAAGTTCGCAGCTATGGAGGGCCAGTTCGAGACGGAGAAGGGCGCGCCGCTCCGCATCGGCGGCTTCCCCGATCCGGAGGACAAGACAACCCGCTACGCCATTGAGGTTCCGAAGCTGGGAAGCTTCCTGGCGTTCGAAGACTTCAACGCCGAAGTGCGGGGGCTCAACAGCTTCCCGCAGGACGACATCCCCGATGCACGCCTGGTCCACCCCTTTTTCCAGGTGATGGTCGGCATCGCGTTTTTCATGCTGTTTGTGGTCGTCTGGTTCTTCGGGCTGGCCTGGTGGCGGAAGCGGATCGATCCGGGGCGCCTGCTGCTTCTCGCAGTCGCGGTCACGGTGCCGCTGGGCTTTGTCGCTATCGAGGCGGGCTGGTTCGTGACCGAGTTTGGCCGTCAGCCATGGATCATCTACCACTTGATGCGGACGGCCGACGGGTCAACGCCCCGCGAAGGTATCGCTTGGGTTCTCATGGTGTTTGCCCTGGTCTACGTGGCCCTCGCTGCCGGGCTGGCGCTCCTCCTGCTGCGAGAGCAGCGGCGACCTCTCGAACCGAGGGCCCAGGTGGGGGAGGGTCACGGTGTCGCTTGAGAACCTGGCGGCGGGCGTGGTCCTCCTGGGGCTCATCGCCTACGCGATGTTTGGCGGGGCGGACTTCGGCGGCGGCGTGTGGACGGCGCTGGCCTGGGGGCCGCGGGCGACCCAGCAGCGGGAGGCGATCTTCCGTGCCATGGGCCCCGTCTGGGAGACGAACCACGTGTGGCTGATCCTCGTCGTCGTCACGCTGTTCACGGCCTTCCCGTCTGCGTTCGCCGACCTGTTCACGGCGCTCCTGGTCCCGCTGCTGATCGCCCTGGTTGGCATCGTCTTCCGGGGGGCGGCCTTCGCCTTCCGGCACTTCGGGAGCAGCGGCGAGGCGGGGCTGCCAGCGACCGGCATCGTCTTCTCGGTCGCGAGCATCATAACCCCTATGACAATGGGCATGGCGCTGGGCGCTGTCGCGGGGGGCCACATCACGATCGAGAACGGAGTCGTCACTTCGGGGCTGTACGAGCCCTGGCTGCGACCCTTCTCGGTCATCTGCGGTCTCATCGCGGTGACCATGTGCGGCTTCCTCACTGCGTACTATATGGCCACCCGCTCGACCGGTCAGCTCCTGGAGGACTTCCGGAAGCGTGGCCTCGCCGCCAGCCTCGTGCTCGGCGCACTGACGACGATTGCCATCCCGATCGCGTACTGGGACGCCGACCCGTTCTGGGATCGCCTGCTGGAGCCGGCGCCCCTGGCCGTGATGGGCGCCGCGGTCGTCATGGGGCTGGCGTCTCTGGTGGTGCTCTGGCAGCGCTGGTACGTGCTGGCGCCGCCAGTGGCTGCGGGCACCGTGGCCCTGGTTATTGCCGGCTGGGGCGCAGTCCAGTACCCCTACCTCATCCTGCCCAACGAGCGAATCTCCGATGTGGCGGCTGGCCACGCGACGCTCGGCGCGTTCCTTATCGCCCTGCCTATCGGCGCGGTCATCCTCATCCCGTCGCTGGTTCTGCTCTACGCCACCTTCAGCGAGAAAACCGGCGGGCCCGGCGTCGAGGGGGAGGGCTATGGATACTGAAGCATCGGGACGGCTGTGAGAGACGTCCAGCGCCACGTATGGTATAATAAAGTGGATTCGCCGCTTCTGGGGACGAAAGGGTTCGACAGGGAAGGTTGAATCTGGATTGC
>JAUYDU010000291.1 GCA_030691665.1 Chloroflexota bacterium | reverse complement strand
ATGGCGGCCGACCGGGGACTGACCTGTCGATCCCTAGTCTTAGCGGCTGAGCTTTTTTCTCAGCCCTCCTAGAAAACGGGCCCAAGACTCCTCCGCGGATGCGGCGCGGGCCAGGTCGCGGACCCTCTCCGCGATGATTTCGCGGACTCGGGCTTCTTCGCCGGCGTCCAGCCAGAAGCCGTGGTCGGCGCAGGTGTCCAGCTCTAGGTTGTAGGCCCGGTAGTCGAAGCCTGTCATTTCGTTGCCGCACACCGGGCAGTGGAGCTCGCTACGCCGCTCTGCATAACGGACAGTGGCACGACGCTCCTCCGGCGTCGAAGGGACTGTGGCCTCAAGCTGGTCTAGCTCGTCATGATCGAGCCACCGGCCGTCACAGGACGGGCAGTGGTCCACCTCGATGCTGTGGTACTTCTGCTCAGCGACGAGATCGGCATGGCAACGGGGACACTTCATCGCGCTTTCCTTTCCATAGAAGAGAAGGATACGAGCCCAGGATAGCACAGGATGGGGCAGGACCGCAGGGTGTGGTCGCATCCCTCAACTAACATTGTGGAGGAGGCGGAAAAGCTCCTGCGGGATTGGGCGCCCTCGCTCGCCGAGTGACTCGCCCGGACCATATGGACAAGCCCAGCTCCCTGCTTGTACACCATCGGCACATAGTGTCGCCTGTCCCCATGCAACAGCCGCCTCAACCGTACAAGCCGCTCCTCATCGGGCTCTGAAAGATCGCAGCCGCCCGGGAGCTTTTCGAGAGAGGAGTGAAGCTCAAGGAGTTCATCGCGGGTGTCGCGCAAGACTTCTCGCACTGCCTCGGTGATCCCATGAACTGGGAGTTCGAAAGCGGCGACGTGAACCGCGATGGGTATCTGGACCTCATCGGCGTCTTGGAGAAGGGTCCCATAGGTACTGGCAGGCGCGAAGTGCATGTTCTGAACGGCGCGACCAACTTCACCACCTTCCTTCTACAAACCGGCACCGCCGTCGGCCTTGACCAGCCGCATAATTGGGATTGTACGGCTCTCAGGTGGATTGACCGGCGGCTTGTCAGAGCGAATCGTCCGAAGGTTTTTCGCCGGACTGTTCAGGCTTCGGACCCTCTGAGAAGCGCCCAAACCGCCGCGAAGTAGTTCAGCGCCCATTCGTTCGCTGTCTTGCGGTTGGCGCAGAAAACGATTCGTAGCCCAGGATGGGCTGCATACAACTCGGCGATGGCAGCAGCGCAGAAAGCCGGCGTGTAGTGGTGAACCTTCCTGGTGGTCAGGAAGTCCTCGTAGGGCGCCTCCACTCCTAGGGCGTGGTGTTCGTAGGCCGCCAGCTCCAGCAGCCGCTGATGCAGCAGCGGCATTACGCCGAAGTCGGCGAGGAGGTTCTCGAACGTTTTTCGCTCTACCACAGCGATGATTGTTTCCCCATCTATGAGCGCGTAGTCACCGATCGGCAGCCGCCCTCGCGCGATAGTGCTGCCAGGGAACCGCCACGGATATCGTTCCTCGCTGGCGACGCGGACCGTGAAGTTGCGGGAGCTCCGCGCCGTCACGAGGCGCGCCCCTGGCCTCCGCTGGCGCATCGACTGTTGAGTCTGCCAGAAGATCTGCTCGTACTCCTCCGACGGCCGTCCCTTGTATCTCTTCGAGAGGAAAAGGAAATCGCATCGTTTGTAGCGCTTACGGTCCAGCACTACCGAGAGACGCCGACCACGACGCTGGAGGGCCACCACAGGAATGCGCTCCACCTCCTCCAGCACCTCGCCCGGCTCCGGCGGTTCCTTCTCCCTGAGGCAGAAGATGTTCCGGTTGGCGGCTGGCCAGCGGTCTTGAATCCGCAGGGTAAGCCACTGTTCCTCCCCTTTCAGGACTTGCAGACGGTAGGGGAAGCGCTCGCTGGCACAGCGCTCCAGGATCCAAAGGCCCACTGTCATCGCCACTCGCATGGATCATACAGGTCAGCCTGAGGGAGGTGCCTCTGCCCGGCTACCATCTGGGCTCTTTGACCGCTGGGCAATTAACGGTCAGGCAGAGCACGGATAGCCTAGGGCCTGATGCGTTCAGCAACCGAAGACAAGGATCGCCCTGCCGGTGAAGGCCGCAGCCCGGAGCCGACCACCGAGGCCGGCCAGGCGTACCCGCTGGCGCAGCCGTTCCGCGAACGACCCTTCGGCGGCGGCTGCAACTACGTTCAGGCCGTCTTGCGAGGCCCCTTCGCCCGCGTCGTCAACACCGGCGCCTGCCTCAACGTCGGGGCAGCGCCCGGCATGGCCACCCCCGTCCTCGCCTGCGCGGCGGACGGCGTGTTGCTGCAGGACACCGGCGAGACGCGGGAGGTGGACGGCGTGGCCTGGCACCGCGTGGTGACGCCGGGCGGCGTGGAGGGCTGGGCCAGCACGCAGTACTTGGAGGCACGGCCCTGAATGCTCGCCGGCGGGAACTTTTCCTCACCTCCGTACGTCTTCTGATTAGCAGCAACGTTAGGGAGGCGATCGCCATGAAGAATGCCGGATTGCTGGCAGCCCTCTTCGCCCTGGCTCTTCTGATTGGCCTGGGGCCTGCCTGCGACGGCGAGAAAGCGCAGGCCATCGACGGCTACGTCGCCCTGGTCCCCCGCAGCCTGGGCTCGGGCCAGCAGGCCACGGTCTCCCTCTCCCTCTTCCACGGCGAGAAGCTCGCGGCGGGCGAGGCCACCCTCGCGCTGGTGAGCCAGGGGCAGACCGTCCTGGAGACCAGCGCTCGCATCCCCGGCAAGGGCAGCATCCAGTTCGAGGTGCCACAGCTGCCCGAGGGCGACTACGAGCTTCAGCTCCGGGGCGCAGGCTTCGAGGACAAGGCCAAGATACGCATCCAGGACAACTCGCTCATCTTCCTGGAGACGGATCGCCCCATCTACAAGCCGGGCCAGACCGTCCACGTGCGCGTCATCACCCTCGACCCCGAGCTGAAGCCGGTGCAAGGTGGCGTGACCGTCGAGGTCATGGACGCCAAAGGCATCAAGGTCTTCAAGAAGGACCTGGACACTGACGACTACGGCACAGCCACGCTGGACCTGCCCATCTCCACGGAGCCCAACCTGGGCGTATGGAAGGTGGCCGCCGTCGCCGGCGAGCGCGGCACGGAAGTGGACGTGCGCATCGAGGAGTACGTCCTGCCCAAGTACGAGGTGAAGGTCGAGCTGCCCAAGGAGTGGTTCCTGGTCAACGAGCCGATTGCCGGCAAGGTGACTGCCGAGTACAGCTACGGCAAGCCGGTCAAGGGCGAGCTGGAGATCAAGGCCTCGCGCTACGTGGGCCAGTGGGAGGAGTTCGCCAGCTTCACCGGACAGATCGACGGGGAGGGCGAGTTCCAGCTCCCGGCGACCGGGTACGTGGCCGGCGTCCCTGAAGCCAGGGGCATGGGCAACGTGACCCTGGAGGCGACGGTGCGCGAGCCGGCCACCGGCTACGAGCAGAAGACCACCCGCCTCCTCACCGTCTCCACCAGCCCCGTCAGCATCCAGATCATCCCCGAGAGCTCCGTCTTCAGGCCGACGCTTCCCTTCGGCCTGCTCTTCGTCACGGAGACGCCGGA
>JAUYDU010000273.1 GCA_030691665.1 Chloroflexota bacterium | reverse complement strand
TGACCCCTGACCCGTGACCCTTGACCCCTGACCCCTGACCCCTGACCCCTGACCCGTGCCCCTCTACGTCCTGTAGGCGCTGTTCAGGCGCACATACTCATCGGGGATGTCGCAGCCCCAGGCGGTGGCCGCGCCGTCGCCCAGGCCCAGGTCCACCCGAATGTCCACTTCGGGCCTCGCCAACTCGGCGTGCGCGGCGCTCTCGTCGTAGTCCAGAGGGCGGCCCCCGCGATACAGGCAACACTCCCCCAGGTAGAGGGTGGTGCTCTCCTCGACCATGTCGGCGCCGCTGTTGCCCACGGCGGCCAGGATGCGCCCCCAGTTGGGGTCGCTCCCGTAGACCGCTGTCTTCACCGCCAGCGACCGCACGATCTCCCGAGCCGCCCGGCGAGCGTCGGCGTCGGAGGCCGCGCCTTCCACCCGCACCTGGATGAACTTGGTCGCTCCCTCGCCGTCGCGGCAGATGGCCTGGGCCAGGTGGGCGCACACCTGGGTGAGGGCAGCGAGGAACAGGCCCGCCGCCGGATGCCCTTCGGCGAGGGGCTCCCCTCCGGCCGCTCCGTTGGCCAGCACCACCACCATATCGTTGGTGCTGGTGTCGCCGTCGATGGTGATCATGTTGAACGAGGCGTCGACCGCCTGGCGCAGGGCAGCGCCCAGGAATCCGCTCTCGGCAGGGGCGTCGGTGGCCAGAAAGCAGAGCATGGTGGCCATCTGGGGATGGATCATCCCTGCCCCCTTGGCGATGCCGCCGATGGTGTACTGGCGCCCCTCCGCCGGCTGATGCCAGGCGAAGCGCACGGCGATCTGCTTGGGCACCGTATCGGTGGTCATGATGGCCTGGGCCAGGGCGCCGCCGCCATCGGCGGAGACCGCCACGTCGCGGATGGCCGGGCGCACCCTCTCCATGGGCATCGGGCAGCCGATGACGCCGGTGCTGGCCACCACCACGTCTTCGGGCCGCAGGCCCAGCTTGGCAGCCGTCAGCTCGGCCATCTCCCGTGCATCCCGCAAGCCATCCTCGCCGGTGCAGGCGTTGGCGCAGCCGCTGTTGGCGACCACCGCCTGGGCGCGGCCGTCGGCCAGGTGCTTCTGGCAGACGACGATGGGCGCCGCCTTCACCCGATTGCTGGTGAAGACGGCCGCAGCCGCGCAGGGCCGCTCGGAGTAGAGGATGCCCAGGTCCAGCTTGTCGACGTCCTCCCGGATGCCCGCCCGCACCGCCCCAGCCAGAAAGCCGAGCACGCTGGTGACGTGGCCACCGGGAATTGTGCAGATGTCTTCGTGCATGGCAGACCCTTCGCTCTGCTCAGGGCAGGCCTATGGGTAGACGGCGGGCTGATCGAGGCCAGTGGCCTCCGGGAAGCCCAGCATCACATTCATGTTCTGGATGGCCTGACCCGCCGCTCCCTTCACCAGATTGTCGATGCAGCTCACCACCACCAGGCGGCCCGCCCGGGCGTCCACCGTGGGGTAGACCAGACAAAGGTTGTTGCCCCAGGTGTGTTTGGTCTGAGGAGGCTCGGCCACCACCCGCACGAAGGGCTCATCTCGGTAGAAGTCCTCGTATATCCCCCGCACCTTGGCCTGCCCTCCCGCCCCCCCGTCGACCAGGGGAGCGTAGCAGGTGGTGAGGATGCCCCGCGTCATCGGGATCAGATGGGGGACGAAGGTGACTCGCGCCGAGCTCTCGGACTTCTGACCGAGGCGAGCCAGCTCCTGCACCATCTCCGGCAGGTGGCGGTGACCCTCCAGGGCGTAGGCCGAAACGCTCTCGTTAGCCTCGGGGTAGTGGTAGGTAAGGCCGAGGGTGCGGCCTGCCCCCGAAATGCCCGACTTGCCGTCGATGACGATATCGGGCTCGATGATCCCGCCCTTCACCGCCGGGGCCAGGGCCAGCAGCGCCCCCACCGCGTAGCAGCCGGGGTTGGCCACCAGACGCGCCTCGCGGACGGCCGGACGGTGGAGCTCCGTCAGGCCGTAGACGGCCTCAGCCAGGAGCTCCGGCGCCGCGTGAGCCACGCCGTACCACCGCTGGTACTCAGCGGCGTCCCGCAGGCGGAAGTCGGCGCTTATGTCGACCACCGGCAGGCCCTGTCGCACCAGGGGAGCCACCGCCTCGGCGCTGGCGGTGTGAGGGAGGGCGGAAAAGGCGAAGTCCACGTCGTCCAGCTCATCGCTGACCCTCAGGTCCAGCGGCCAGAGGTGAGGGAAGACCTCCGCCAGGGGCTTGCCGGCGGCGCTGCGGCCGCTAACCGAGGTGACCTTCGCCTCAGGGTGCAGGTAGAGGAGGCGGGCCAACTCGGCGCCGGCGTAGCCGGTGACGTTGATGATGCCAACCCTGATCATCTGCTCCTGTTCCTTCGCTGCGCTCGAGGACAGGCCCCTTCGCTTCGCTCAGGGCAGGCCCTTGAGCTACTCAACTATAGCGACGGTGCTGTCCGCGGGCAAGGCAGCCAGAAAAACAAACCGCCCCACCAGCACGGCGTGGTGGGGCTTTCGAAGACCTCTCTGGAAGGCTGGGCTATCTGGGTATCAGCGGACGGCAAACACCCCCACGCCGAAGCGCGTCACGTCGCGCTCGCCTTCGCTGGGGGGCCCGCTCACCCGAGTGGATAGCCGGAACGCTCAGCATGGGCCAATCATAGGAGGTACGAGCCGGTGTGTCAAGAGCTACCCTCACAGCGGATACAAAGCGGATAAACGGATGCCCAACCCGGCCTCATCCGCTCATCCATTCGACCTCCGTTGTCAAATAACCCGTAGGCGGGTAGCTTTTCCGCCCAAGGCGGATGCGCCTCTGGCGCAAGCTGCCCGCACCCGACATCCGTTGTCAGTCCTTGCCAGTGCCGCTGCCTGAGGGTAGGATGAGGCCACTACCACAACGCGGCGAGCCGATGAGGGGGCCTGTCCTGAGCCTGTCGAAGGGCTTGTCGAAGGGGCCGCCGCGCCCAAGCCTGCCCTGAGCAGGGCGAAGGGAAGGAGCCATCCCATGAAGATCGGAGCCATGATCCTGGCCTTCGTTGGCCGCGCCCTGCGAGCCGGTGATCCGTCGGAGGGCAAGCGGCTGCTCGTCGAGACTGTGCGCAACGGGGCGACGGCGCACCACATCGACTTCGTGGAGATCGACGATGACTGCCGCTGGCTCTACCCCCAGGGGTTCAACGCCGACCTCTACCGCCGACTGAAGGATATGGCGGACGAGATTGGCCTAGAGTGGACTATCCATCTGCCCATTGTGGGGACCGACCCCTGCGCTCCTAACGAGTTTATCCGCCGGGCCAGTGTCGATGCCACTCTGGAGAGCATCGAGGCGACCCGGATATTCCAGCCCGCTCTGTACGTGTTTCACGCCGTGTGCGACCAGGCGGGCCACGACGAGAGGTCGCCGGAGCCGACGGTCAGGCAGACCTGGCACATCCAGCGGGAACACGCGGCCCGAAGCGTCGAGGCCGTCCTGAAAGAGGTAGACCGCGAGCGCCTGTGCATCGAAAACCTGCCGGAGATGGCTCCCGAACACACCACCGCCCTGGCCCGCGAGTTCGGGACGGCCCTGTGCTTCGACGTGGGGCACATGCTGCTCTTCGGCGGCGACCCGGCGCAGTTCCTGGACGCCAATCTCGCCCAGACCCGGGAGATACACCTTCACGATGTTGTGAAGGACGGCGAGAGGCTCGTGGACCACCGGGCGCTGGGCACCGGCATCGTGCCCGTTGCTGACCTGGTGGGCCGCTTTGCCCAAACCGACGGCTACCTGACCGTGGAGGTGACCGGCTGGCGGGCCTTCCAGCGGTCGATGACCGCCTTGGAGGAGCTGGGGTTCCTGCCGCCGGCGGCCTCGGCCGGGGCCGCCTGACAGCGGATAGGGAACGGATAAGAAGATGCCTGTCGCGAGCCCCATCCGCCTATCTCTTCCACGTCCGTTGTGAGCCCCCCTACCGTGCGAACCGATACAGCCCCGCCGCCCGCGCCAGCCGCAGGGCCTCCTCGTACTCCCCGACGGTGATCCGCCGCGATAGCTCGGGGTACTGGAGGGCCTTGTTCTCCGGCCGGTACTGGGCCATGACGTTCACGTAGGAGTGCACCGATAGCTCCTGGCCGATGAACCGCATCACCTCCGCCGTCCCCGCCAGGCCCTCGGGCAGCACCAGGTGCCGGATGATCAGCCCCCGCACGGCCACGCCGTCCTCAGTCACCAGGTCGCCTACCTGGCGGTGCATCTCCTTCACCGCCTCGCGGGCCACGGGATAGTAGCTCTTCGCCAGGGAGTAGCGGCGGGCGAAGGCCTCGTCCGAGTACTTGATGTCGGGCATGTAGATGTCGAAGATGCCGTCCAGCAGGCGCAGGGCCTCTTGGGAGTCGTAGCCGCCGGTGTTGTAGACCAGGGGCACTCGCAGGCCGCCCTCGACGGCGTGGGGCAGAGCGGCCAGGATCTGGGGCACGTAGATGGTGGGGGACACGAAGTTGATGTTGTGGCAGCCCAGGGCCTGGAGCTTGAGCATCGCCCCCGCCAGTTGCTCGTCGCTGACCTCGCGGCCCCAGCGAGCCTGGGAGATCTCCCAGTTCTGGCAGAAGACGCAGGCCAGATTACAGGAGGCGAGGAAGATGGTGCCCGAGCCGCCGCTGCCGACCAACGGCGGCTCCTCCCCGAAGTGGGAGTGGAAGGACGAGACGAGGGCGCGGACACCCGCCCGGCAGAAGCCCCGCCTGTCGTCCTGGCGGCGGTCGACCTTACAGTGGCGGGGGCAGACGCGACAGGGGCTGGCCATCAGCTCCCAGGCCTCGTCGATACG
>JAUYDU010000121.1 GCA_030691665.1 Chloroflexota bacterium | reverse complement strand
GCAGCCCCAGCGCTTTGAGTCTGCGGGCCACAGCAAGACCTACAGCGTCGTCCCCGCGGTAGTCGTTGCCGACGCCCACCAGCAGGACGGGCGTCATTCCCGCTCGATGTGGAGTTTCAGGAAGTGGGTGGCGCAGGAGATACACGGGTCGTAGTTGCGCACCGCTTGCTCGCACTCCCACGTCAGCTTGTCGTCGGGAAGGCCGAGGCGCGGCGGCACGAAGCGCCACAGGTCGCTTTCGATACACTTCTGGTTCTGAGAGGTGGGCGGGACTATCTTGGCGTCCAGGATAGCGCCCTGGGGGTCCAGCCGGTAGCGGTGGTAAAGGATGCCGCGGGGCGCCTCGGTGCAGCCGTAGCCGCTGGCAGCCCGTGGGTGGACCTCCACCGCCGGGCTATCGGGCGGCTCGTACTGCTCGATGATGCGGATCGCTTCGTCGCAGGCGTAGAGCGTCTCCACGCTGCGGACGATGATGCTCTTGAACGGGTTGCGGCACACCGGCCCCAGGCCAGCCTCGCGCGCCGCCTCTTGTGCCACCGGCGATAGCCGGTCGAAGTTCAGGGCGTAGCGCGCCAGCGGGCCGACGTGATAGGCGCCGCGGCCCTTTATTATCGAGTGGAGCGCGTTGGAGTGCTGGACGTGCTCCTCGGCGAAGTGCGCGTCGTACTCGCTGACGGCGATGTCCAGCCCCTTGTTGGAGACGAGGCGCCCCTCGTTGAACGGGTACTCGTCGGGGTGACGCAGCGCCACGAACTCGTAGTCCTGCTCGAACTCCGGGAAGGGGAGCTTGGAGGTCCAGCGCACCGTCTCCAGGGCCGCCTCCCGCGCCCACTTGAGCCGCTCGGCCAGGGGCGCCAGCTCTCGCCTGGTCGGAACCGCGGTAGAAGCCGCCCACGCGCACGTTGATGGGGTGTATCTCTCGCCCGCCCACCAGCGAGACGATTTCGTTGCCCACTTTCTTGAGCTGGAGGCCGCGCTGGACGACCGCAGTGTGGTCCTTGGCCATGTGGATGGCGCTCTCGTAGCCCAGAAAGTCAGGGGCGTGCAGCATATAGACGTGGAGGATGTGGCTCTCAATCCACTCGCCGCAGTAGAGGAGGCGCCGCAGCGCGCGGAGCTGTCCGCCCACCACGACGCCGAAGGCGTTCTCCATGGCGTGGCAGGCGCTCATCTGGTAGGCGACGGGGCAGATGCCGCAGATGCGGGCCGTGATGTCTGGCGCCTCGGCGTAGCCGCGGCCCCGCAGGAACGCCTCGAAGAAGCGCGGCGGCTCGAAGATGCGGAACTTCAGGTCCGTCACTGCGCCGTCTTTGACGCGGATGAGGAGCGCGCCCTCGCCCTCCACCCGGGCCAGGTAGTCCACCTTTATGGTCCTGTGGCTCATGGGCTGGCTGTCCTTCGGACGGGTTGGATGTAGCTCCTACTTCTCATGGGCCTCGCTCTCCCTGCGGAACGCCTCGGCGTAGGCGTTGAAGCCGCGGAACGCCCGCACCAGGTCAGTCTTCCCTGCGCCAAGCTTGCCCCACTGGGCCGCCAGAGAGCCCGTATTGGGGGTCTCCATTGGCCCGTAGCACCCGTAGCAGCCGCGCTGGTACGATGGGCAGATGGCGCCGCACCCGGCGTGGGTGACCGGGCCGAGGCAGGGCGTGCCACGCGCCACCATCACGCACACCGTCCCGCGCAGCTTGCACTCGATGCAGACGCTGTGGGGTGAGATGTTGGGCCTGCGCCCGTTCAGGAGGGCGTTGATTAGCTCCACCAGTTGCGCCTTGTTGATGGGGCAGCCTCGGAGCTCGAAGTCCACAGAGACGTGGTCGTTGATGGGCGTGGACTTGTTGAGGGTCTCTATGTAGCGCGGCGTGGCATAGACGATGGAGGTGAACTCCTCCACGTCCTTGAAGTTGCGCAGCGCCTGAATGCCGCCCGCCGTGGCGCACGCGCCGATGGTGACCAGGCGCTTGGATGCACGGCGCACCTGGTGGATGCGCTCGGCGTCGTGGGGCGTGTGATGGAGCCCTCCACCAGTGACAGGTCGTAGGGCCCCTTGGCCACGGAGCGGGACGCCTCCGGAAAGTTGGCTATCTCCACCGCGCCAGCCACGGCGAGCAGCTCATCCTCGCAGTCCAGGAGGCTGAGCTGGCATCCATCGCAGGAGGCGAATTTCCAGACGGCCAGGGTGGGCTTCTTGGCCTGCTGCACCTCAGACCTCCCGCTTGCCAAAGAACGGCTCCACGCGGTCGTAGGAGAAGACGGGGCCGTCCTTGCAGACAAAGTGGGGCCCGAACTGGCAGTGGCCGCAGAAGCCTATGGCGCACTTCATGTTGCGCTCCATAGACACATACACGTTCTTGGAGGCCACGCCGCGCTTGAGCAGCTCCATCACCGCGAAGCGCATCATCAGCTCGGGGCCACAGACCAGCGCCACCGTGTTCTGCGGGTCAAAGGGCGCCCGAGGTATGAGGGTGGTGACGAATCCCACGTTGCCTCGCCACGTGCCCGTCGCACGGTCCACGGTGACGTGCACCTCCAGGTCGAACTGGGCGCGCCACTGGGCAAGCTCGCGCTTGTAGAGCAGGTCAGCGGGGTCTCGCGCCCCGTAAAGCAGCACCACCTTTCCGTACTTTCCCCGGTGGGTGAGGAGTTGGTACAACGCCGGCCTGAGGGGCGCCAGGCCGATGCCTCCCGCCACTATCACCACGTCGTTTCCCTCCGACTCTACGACGGGCCAGTGGCTGCCGAAGGGGCCACGCACTCCCAGCATATCGCCGCGCTTTAGCTTGCGCATCGCCTCGGTGACAGTGCCGGTGGCGCGCGTGGTGTGCACCAGGGTGTTGGGGTCCGCTGGGTCACCGCTGATGGAGATGGGCACTTCGCCCACGCCGAAGACGTAGAGCATGTTGAACTGGCCTGGCTCAAAGGGGACTGCGCCCGCTCCGTCGGCGGGCTGAAGTTCGAGGGTGAAGGTGTCGTGGATCTCCCGCC
>JAUYDU010000113.1 GCA_030691665.1 Chloroflexota bacterium | reverse complement strand
CGGCGCCGCCGGGGCTGGCCGAGCGGCTCTTCTCGCAGACAGCCGTTGCCGGCCTTCGCCCGCTGGCCAGAAGGGGAGGGACGATCTGGAGGCTTCCCCTGATGCTGCTCGTTGGCGGTGGCTTCATCGCCGGCGTAGTGGCCGTTGTTGTTCTGCTGTGGCAGGATGGGGGCTCGGCGAATCCGATCTACGGGCCGCCGCTCCCGACAGCCACGCCCACGCCCACTCGCACTCCGGCCCCAACCCAGGCCCCAACGCGCGTTTCCGGCCCAGCTCCTGTCCTCACTGCCGCGGCGACACCACGCGCCCAGGAGACGATCACCGCGACGCCCAAGCCCGCGCCGACATCAGGCGCTTCCCCTACACCTGGCGCTTCGCCCACGCCGGCGGAGTCGCCCCCGCCGGAGAAGTCGCCGACTCCCGAGGCCACGCCCACCTTGAACCCTTCGCCCAGCCCTAGCCCTTCGCCGGAGCCTACGCCCAGCCCGACCCCCCTGCCACCCACCCCCGGTCCGGGAGGCGTGCAGGGTCAGGTGACCTGCCAGGGCCAGGGAGTGGCCGGGGCGCAGGTCGTTGTCAGCGGCTCTTACGGGGGACTGGCCTGGTCGGGGGTGACCGGAGCGGGCGGAGGCTTTAGCTCGGGGCTGATCCTGGATGCCGGCTCCTACGTGGTGTCCATCGTGTCGTCCGGCGAAGGCTTCGACAGCGCCTTGGTCACCGTCCCGGCCGGCGGCTACGGCAGCGTGGCCGCCGAGTGCACAACGGTATATCGACCCGGCCGCGGCCAATAGGTGGCGACGCCTAGCCACTTCCCGGCGCCCCCTTATCGTCTCCCCTGCTGCCATACGATACAATACATCCCGCCCGTAGGGGCGGAGCTTCAGCTCCGCCCAGGGCCGACCTGATGGCCTTTGAGAAAATAGTTCGACAGTTTGTCATTCTGAGCGCCCGGACGGGCCCGTCCGGGCAGCGAAGAATCTGGGGGGTGGCACTTACGCACACGGGTCCTTTCGCCCCACCGCCAGACCCTTCGTCCTTCCAGGGAAGGACTCAGGGTGACAGACCGGCCCTTGCCGTGTCGAATCATTTTGTTCATGACCATAAGGTCGGCCCCTACGGGGTTCGTCTCCCTGTTCGGCGCGCTAGAGGCGATATGAGATTATTCTGTTTAACACCATAGGGCTTCCGTCCCATTCCGATCAGGAGGCAAGGCATGGACTTCGAGCAGATCATCTACGACAAGAGCGACGGCATCGCTACCATCACCCTCAACCGACCCGAGCGGATGAACGCCTTCACCAATCGCATGCTGGAGGAGTGGGCGACGGCCCTGGCGGACGCTCGCGACGATGACGACGTGCGAGTGGTAGTGGTCACCGGGGCTGGCCTGGGCTTCTGCTCGGGCATGGACGTGCGGGAGACCGAGGCCGGCCGGGGCCTGTGGGACCCCCAGGCCTCGCTGGCCCAGCGGCGTCACTTCCTGCGCGATAGCGTCCACCGGGTGCCCCGCACCGTGGCTACCCTGGACAAGCCCTACATCGCTGCCGTGAACGGAGCCGCCGTGGGGGCAGGCATGGACATGGCCAGCATGTGCGACATCCGCATCGCCGCCGATAGCGCCCGCTTCAGCATGGCCTACGTGCGCATGGGCCTCATCCCCGGCGACGGCGGCTGCTACTTTCTGCCCCGCATCGTCGGCCTGGCCAAGGCCGTGGAGCTGATCTGGACGGGCGACATCATCGACGCCCAGGAGGCGCTGCGCATCGGCTACGTGAGCCAGGTGGTGGCGGCCGACCAGCTCATGCAGCACACGCGGGAGTTCGCTCTGAGGCTGGCCAGGGGGCCGGCGGTAGCCATTCAGGCGGCCAAGCGTCTGGTCTACCGCTCGCTGGAGACGAACCTGAACCATGCCCTGGAGCTGGCGGAATCGGCGATGCTGGTCTGCCAGACGACCGAGGATGCCCGCGAGGGGCCGCGGGCGTTCGTGGAGAAGCGAGAGCCCCAGTTCAAGGGGCGGTAGGAAGTAGCGGAGGCCTTCAGGCCTCCACCTGTTGTGGCTAAATGGGACATGCCCGCGGGTTGAAATCCGCGGCTTGGACGGAAGCTGCGGGTTTCAACCCGCAGAGATCAACCAAATTGTCGACGGCCCGCCAGGCCTCCTCGGCCTTCTGGCGCAACTCCTGATAGGTGGTCATGCCCGCCTTTATCCGTTCTTCCTTCCTCGCCGCCTCAGATACACCATGCCCACCACGCCCGAACGGAGCTTCCCTTCCACCCGGCCGATCTTGGCGGCCAGCACCGGCGGCAGGCCGTTGGTCCGCGAGAAGCCCAGCCTCTCGAAGTACTCCGGGACGTCGGTGGTGACGTAGACAGTATCGGCCGGGAAGCGCTCGATAAGGCTTTGCACCACCAGCCGCCCTAGGCCGCGGCCGCGCTGGTGCTCGACGACGCCCACGCAGCCCAGCTCGTACACGTCGCCGCCGTAGGGCTTGATCCGCCCGAAGGCCACGATGCGTTCACCCTGGCGGACGGTGATGAACTGGCGGGCGTCCAGGGCCTCGCTGTCCAGGCGGAATCGACGGACGCAGTCGCGGATGAAAGGCATGTCATCTTCGGTGGCGAGCCGGATCTCGTATTGGGTCAGGGGGAGCCTCCCTGGTTTTTCAGTTCCCTGGCCAGCCTGATGGCCTCGCTGACGCTGAGGGGGCCGCGGTAGCGGCCGTCGAGGCGAAGCAGGGGGGCCAGGGCGCAGGTGCCGTCGCACTGGACGAGGCGGAGGCCAACGCCGTTGTCGGCGGTGCTCTCGCCCAGGCTGATGCCCAGGACGGCCTCCAGGG
>JAUYDU010000031.1 GCA_030691665.1 Chloroflexota bacterium | reverse complement strand
GATGTGGCTTACAGGGCCTGGACCCAAGTTGCGCAGACCCCCATGTTTGGGCAGTCGGATCAGGGAGTCCCACTGCTAGTCCGATGGAAGTGCGCACGGAGACTGAACGGAACGGCGTTCTGTAAATCGCGCGCTGCCTTGACCCCCCTTCGATGCCCATCCCAAGGACCTGCCCAGACGAACACGCTTTCCACGCAAGACGCGTTAGAAGCGGGAGGCGCCGATCAGCAGGCCACGAATTCCCACGACCGGCAAGGGGCATCCCCAACTGACGAGTCCCCCTCACAGCGCACAGCGATCCAGAACGCGGCGGGAGCTTCTCCTATTCTGGCGCCATCCCCGTCCAGACAACCGGGTCCATCTCACTCCTTCAAAACAAATCTGGCGCCAGTTGTGCCGTAATGAGGCGCCGTGCGCTGCCCAGGACAGAGAATCCTCGTAACCACTGACAGTTCTACGCCGGATTGTTTCAACGAGGGCTCGTGCAGTAATGGGGCAGTAAGACGTTACGCGTCAACTTTGGGCCTGGTGGCAAAGAGCATGCAGACAGCGATGGCGGCCGAAAGCGCCACGTAGAAATGGAGGATGCTCTGGTAGCTACCAGTGGTGTCAAAGACCATCGTTGCCGCCAGCGGCCCCAGGGAGTTGGCCAGCATGAAGAAGACCGTGAGGAACCCTCGGATGGCGCCAAGAGAGGCGCGGCCGTAGTAGTCAGCGAAGGTCAGCGTCTGATACAGGGCCATGGCGCCGGAGAAGCTGCCGTGCAATACGGCGAACAGGAGGCCAAAGGCGAAGCTGTGAGCAAGCGTCAGCAGGTACGTCCCCGCGGTGAGGCCCGCAAAGATGCCCACCAGGACGAAGCGGTGCGGGAAGCGCTCGGCGAGGAATCCGCCCAATATGGTGCTGGGGATGGCGGCCAGTGACCAGACACTGACCACCGTCACCGCCTGGGTGGTGGACACCCCCTCGTCGGTGAGCAGTGGCAAGAGGTTGAAGTTGATGCCCGTGCTCACGAACTGGCTCAGAGTAAAGCCAACCACGAGAACATAGAAACCCCGGAAGTGAAGCACTTCCCTAAGGGTGTAGTTGGTATCGCTCCAGCGGTGCCTGGCAAGAGTCGGCTTGACAGATTGAGCGGGCCCATGTTCGCCGACAGGCTTACCGTCCGGCGCCAGTCCCAGGTCTTCCGGCCGCCGCTTGAGCCACAGGAGAACGGGTACCAGGGTGATGCCCCATGCCAAGAGGCCGATCGAGGCGGCTGCGGCCCGCCAGCTGAAGCTGTTCGTGATAGTCTGAGAGATGAAAGGCAACACGCCCGTCCCAAGTCGAGGGCCTAGGGCTGCGATGGCGGTGGCCCGACCGCGCTGGACGATGAACCACTTGGGCACCACCACAGCGTCCGCCACGTTGATAATGCCCTGGAGGATGAGTCGCCCGAGAATCAGGATGGCGAAGAAGAGGGCGATCCCATGCACCTGGCTGAGCAGCAGAAAGAGCACCCCGGTAACCAGGAACCCGATGAAGAGCACCCACTTGGCGCCAAACCGGTCTATGGAGGTCCCAATGTAGAGTGCGAGAACGCCACCCAGGAGGGTGCCGACGGTGCTGGCGCCCGAAAAGACGGACCGGCGCCAGTGGAACTCGTCGGTGATCGGCTTGACCAGGACACTCAGCGAGGAGTTCATCCACAACGAGGAGGCCATCCCGGTGAGGAAGATGACGGCCACGATGATCCAACCGTAGTAAACGCGGGATGTGGCTGCCGTACGGGTGGGGCGTCGTGGAAGGTGCGTGGGATCGTCTCCTAGCGTGGATTAACTCTGGAGCCATAAGAATCTATCTCAAAAGGGTGAGTCTGTGTTTGCGTCTGAACCAGAGGGGGGCACAGGCGAGCTGAAGGAGGCCGAGGTAGTTCTTGGCCTTCTTCTCGTAGCGCACCGGGATTGCTCGGCACTTGGAGAGCCACGCCAGCGTGCGCTCCCACCGTCGGGCACGGTAGCGCTTCTGGCCAGCAGCATCCAGCCTTCTCCTCTCCGATGCGCCGGATATGGGCCACGTATTCGTGCTTGGCCGCAGCTTCTCTCCCTGTGGGGTTGTCGTACCCCTTGTCCAGGCAGAGGTGCTGGGGCGCCTCGGTCCTGGGCTGTGGCCGCTCTACCACGATGGCCTCCAGGGTCGCCTTGAGGAGCTTGGTGTCGTGGACGTTGGCTCCCGCCACCACCACGCTCTGCCTTTAAGGAGAAAAGTCAGTCCACACGAGGAAGGCCCGAGCGGCTGTGACCCGGCCCGCAGCTAGCGCGGGAGCTTTCGGAACTCCTTGATGACCCCAACCTTTGGGTCAAGTCCCAGGCCGGGCCTGTTGAGGGGCGCAGTCCATCCCTTTGATGGCCTCGGCGTGTCCTGGAAGATGGCCTCGTACGTCTGCCAGTTGTGATAGTGGAACTCCAGCAGCCAGCCATTGGGCATGCCTGCTTGCAGATGGATATTGTGAGGCCCCGATCCGTTGCCGTTGCAGATTGGCACGTTGAAGGCCTGGGCCATGTTGGCCACCGCTATCGACTCGGTGTAGCCTATGGTTGCGACGTTGGGCTGAACGATGTCCACCGCCTCCTGGAGAAGCAACTCGCGGTAGGCCACCCGGAACCCAGAGGGGTTGGCGGCCAGAGGGATTGTGGTCTGCTTGCGCAGCGCAGCCAGCGTCCGAGGGTCGTTGGCGTGGACCGGCTCCTCGAAGAACGTGATGTGGAGTGGCTCGCAGAGCTTGCACAGGCGCAGCGCATCGTGGAGGGTCATGTTGGAGCCTGCGTCCATCATCAGCCAGACGTGCGGCCCCACCACGTCCCTTATGGCCGCCATCCTTGCAGCGTCCTCGTCCGGGTCGGGGATCTCCCACCTTCCGACGACGGTCTTGAGCCTTGTGTGACCCTGCGTCACCAAGTGCTTTGCCTCTTCTACCAGTTCGTCTCTGGTGTAGGCAGGGTACTGGGAGGCGCTCGTGTTGGGGCCTCCCAGCCCGAAAGAGACGTATGCGGGGACTTTGTCTCGGGTGCCTCCTATGAGTTGCCAGAGGGGTTGTCCCGCTACCTTGCCTTTGATATCCCAGAGCGCTACGTCCATGGCGCCCACTACTGAGGCCCACATGCCCGTGGGACGCCGCGCGAACTGGCGCACCATCTGGTTCCACAGACGCTCGGTGAGCACCGGGTCCTGGCCCACGAGGAATGGCCCAACGTACCGGTTGATGAACTCGACTGTGACCTGCCAGGGCGTCCCCCCACCTCCACCAACGACCCCGCAGCCCACAATCCCACTGTCCGTTTCCACCTCCACGATGGTCATCTCGCCTCGCGAGGGCTCCTTGCGCGCCGGCGGGGGAGTGATAGGTATGTTCTCCAGGTGGTTAGCCTCCACACGACATATCTTCATCTTCGCCTCCTTTCGCCTCCTGATCGTTCTCGTTTCAGATGGAGAGCTAGTACGTCCTACTGGACGTTGCGCAACCTGGGATCAAGCCCGTCCCTAAAGCCCGCGTAACCTGGGATCCAGACGGTCTCGCACCCAATCACCGAAGAGGTTGACCGACAACACCACCATCGTTATGGCCAGGCCCGGGAACGCGGAAATCCACCAAGCGGTAGCAATGTAGCGGCGACCATCAGCCACCATTCCACCCCAAGTAGGCGTGTCAATCGGCACGCCTGCGCCAAGGAAACTGAGCGTCGCCTCGGTGAGGATGAGTGCCCCTGCGTTCACGGACAAGACCACCATGAACGTGTTGAACACCATGGGCAAAATATGGACGACCATGATACGGCGCTGGGAGCACCCGATTGACACCGCGCTGGTCACATGGTCTCGGTTGCGAACGGACAGGACCTCCCCTCGAATGACGCGGGTATAACCTGCCCAGTTGACGACAACAAGTGCTATTACCACCGTCATGATACCAGGCCCCAGGGTTACGGCCAAGACAAGCGCGAGAAGGATGGTAGGAAACGCCATCGAGGCGTCAACCACCCTCATGATCAGTCCATCCACCGTTCCCCCTAGATAGCCAGCCAGAATGCCCAGGGCCAGGCCACCTGCACCCGCGAGCAGAAGCGCTGCCCCCGCTACTATCGCGGTCGTTCGAGCACTGTACACAATCCTGGTCAGGATGTCTCTGCCGAGAGCATCGGCGCCCAGGGGGTATTCGGATTTCCCTCCTTCCATCCAGACTGGAGGCGTGCGGCGGTCGGGCAAAGACATGTCGTTGGGCAAACGAGTTGTCAGCAGTGGCGCGAATGCCGCTGCGACAATCAGGACGCCTATGATCAGAATCGGGACCAACGGCAGTCTCATCAGGCGTCTCAGCTGGATGATTGAGACCGGGAATCGAGTCTCACTTTTCACGGTTGCAGACATCTAAGCTCCCAACCGGTGGCAATGCCCCTCATGGTCGTTGGCCCAGGCGAAACGCTCATGAGTACCTGATGCGAGGGTCCAGGAAGCCATACAGTATGTCCACCACCAAGTTCATGAATAGCATGAGAATCGCTGCTGCGATGACCATAGCTTGAAGCAACGGGTAATCTCGGAAGAAGACAGCCTGGTACGTCAACTGCCCTATCCCAGGCCACGCGAACACCGTCTCCACGACCAGGGTACCGGCAAAGAGGTTCGCCAGCAGCATGCCGCCCACAGTGACGACAGGTATCAGCGCGTTGCGCATGGTGTGACGCAGCAGAATCATGCGGTTTGGGAGCCCTTTGCTGCGCGCCGTCCTGACGTAGTCGCTGGATATCACCTCCAGCATGCTTGAGCGGAGCAACCGCATCATGCTTGCCGCATGTGATATCCCCAGGGTCAGGCCTGGCAAGATGAACGCCTTTGGCCCTTCCATCCCTCCGGCAGGCAGGACTCGGAAGAACACCGCGAAGATGTAGATGAAGACTACTCCCAGCCAGAAGTTGGGCGTAGCCATTCCGAACACGGCCGCGAATGTGGCAATCTTGTCCGGGAATCTGCCTCTGAAGAACGCAGCGGTGACTCCCAACGGAATAGCGATGCCGATGGAGATTAACATTACTATGGGAGCCAGCTTCGCGGTGTTGGGGAAACGCTCGAAGAAGATCTCGGTAACAGGCCTACGGTACTTGATGGAGTCACCCAAGTCTCCCCTGAGAGCATTCCGGTAGAATATGCCCAGCTGCTGGACTATGGGTTTATCAAGCCCCAGATGCTGTTTGATGCGCTGGTAGTCCTCCTCAGTTGCGTCGTCCGGCAGCAGCAAGTCGACCGGGTTCCCGATCAGTCTTCCGAGCGCGAAGACGACCAGGGTCACAACGAAGAGAGTGACTACTCCCTGTAAGGCCCTGCGTAGGATGTACCTCTGCATGCCGTTTACTTCCTACCACCTGGTTCATCGCAGGTACACAATACGGGCCCAGGCATTCCTATTCTCATGCCCGCGGGGCTGGGGCTGGCCTTCTTCAGGCCAGCCCCAGCCTCGCCAGACCAGCAGTTTCTACTTCCAGGGGCTCTGGTCCGGGCGAGGGATGCGGGCCGCGACTTCGCCCAGCTCACCTCTACCGGGAGTGCCCGAGAACTTGCCAACCAACTCCGGGTTCACCGCCCAGTATGCTCCGGCCTCGATGACCGGCACGATCAGCCACAGGTCGCTCATGTACTGCAGCGCGGCGTTGGTCTTGTTGAACCTGTCTTGAGGGTCGATCGCCGCATAGGACTGTCCGTAGAGCTTCTCGATCTGGAGAGCCTCTGGCGTCTTCATCAAGGGAGAACCGGCTACGCGTTCGTCAGAGTCCCAGCGGAGGGCGCTGTACGAGCGGTCCAGAGTCGTGGGCCTGCCCACTGCACGGAACATGGAGACCGTTCCGGCGAGTTCTTTCTGCGAGCCGCTTACCGGGTCATATACTCGCCTCATCGGAGAGAAGACACCCCATTCGGTCATCCGTACGTCAACATCTATGCCAACCTTTCTCCAGTAGCCGGCCTGTGCCTCTCCTACGCGACGTTGGTAAGCCGAGCCGGGACGGTCGTAGTTCAGGAAGGTCATCTTGAACCCGTTGGGATACCCTGCATCCGCGATCAGTTTCTTCGCCGCGGCAGGGTCGTACCTCAACTTGTCCTTCGACCACTTCTCCCAATACGGAACGTCAGTATCCAGGCTATATCGGAACGTACCGTAGGCGACCGGCATGGCCGCCTCGCCTTCCATGACGAAGTCTATGATCTCCTGGCGGTTTAGGGCCAGGGAGAGGGCCTCGCGCACCTTCACATTGGCGATAGGAGAGTCCTTGTAGCGGGGGTCGTACGTGCCCCATATGTAGTAGGTGGACTGTTCCACCGCTGGCACCGTCACCATTTTGACGCCGGCCTTGCGCAGTTCGGGCATGCTGTCCGGTTCAATCATGGCGATACCCGCCTGGCCAGTCCTGAGCATGGCCACGCGAGTCGATTCCTCCGGGACCATCACTATGGTGAAAGTCTGGAACTTTGGCGTGAACTTCCAGTGTTTGTCCCAGGCTTGGAACACGACCTTCACGCCTGTCGCGCTTTCCTTGAACGTCCAGGAACCGCTGCCAACCGGCTTCCTGGCAAACTCCTTGAAGCCGATGGACTCGACATACTTCTTGGGGATTATCACCCCGTTCTCTCCGACCGCTCTGCTCATGGCGGATGCGAAATACACGTCAATCTGTTTGAGGTTCGCCTTGAACGTGTATTGGTCCACCACCTCGCCTGAGGCCACGCGGAGCCTCCACGCGTCTCCGTTTATAGCGTCAGGAGCTAAGTAAGATTCGAAGCTGAACTTCACGTCCTCGGCCGTTATCGGGTCCCCGTTGTGCCATTGGAGCCCTTTCCGTATGCGGAAGGTCCAGCTGAGGCCGTCCTTGCCTTGCTCCCACGTCTCAGCGATGCCACCAATAATGGCCCCGGTATTGGGGTCACTGCCCAGGAGCGTATCATAGATGGG
>JAUYDU010000521.1 GCA_030691665.1 Chloroflexota bacterium | reverse complement strand
AAGTTGCCCTGGCCGTCCACCAGGGGGTAGCGCAGGGAGAAGTTCTGGGCCAGGCGCACCATCGCCTCGTAGACGGGGGCATCGCCGTGGGGGTGGTACTTGCCCAGCACCTCGCCGACAATGCGGGCGCTCTTCTTGTAGGGGCTGCCCGGCCGCAGGTTCAGCTCGGACATGGCGTAGAGGATGCGCCGCTGCACGGGCTTGAGGCCATCGCGGATGTCGGGCAGGGCGCGCTGGACGATGACGCTCATGGCGTACTCGAGGTAGGAGGCGCGCATCTCCTCCTCGATCTTGATCGGACGGACGTTGCCTGAGGTGGCGTCTATGACCATAACACCTGCCTAGAGCGTGATTTGTAGCTGCAGGGCTTTAGCCCTGCCAGGCTGACGAATCGGCAGACCTGAAGGTCTGCAGCTACGACTGGCTATGACCATGATACCTCAAATAGGCGGATACGGTCAGCCAGTCCCTTAAGAGATACGCGCCCTTTATCGGCGAAGGGGAACCCCTTGCCCGCCGCCAACTGCCGCACCACGTCGGCGGCCAGGATGAGAAGACCCTTCATGGCAGAGCCTCTTTGCGGTCAGGTGAGGCGTTTCCGATGACGTTGCCTTCGGTGTCGGTCGCCAGGGGGCCTTTGCTCATGTCCAGAAGCACCAGGCGGTTGCCCCAGGGGTCCCGCACAACCGCGCAGCGGCCAATCTGAATGTCGAACGGCTGGAGGAGGACGCTGCCACCGGCTTGCACGATGCGCGAGGCGGCTTCGTCGGCGGAAGTTACTAACAGGTTTGCTTCTAGTTCTTGACGCTCGGTTTGGATGACGATTTCCGCATCGGTATCAGGCATTTGCAGTCCTGCCGAGGTCTCAGTACGCCATAGGAGGTGGTGTCCCAGACGGTCGCGGTAGAAGGCGAGCCCGGACTCGATGTCGGGTACAGGGATTTGCAGGCAGTCGATCTTGCGAATGAGCGCTTCGGGCAGTGAGCGCTTCAATTATCACCTCGGTGTGCTTTCAATGCGTATCCTCCCGCCAGCGCACCTCGTACAGGCGCACCGGGTCCTCGAAGCCGCGCAGCACCGTCTCGCCCCGGTCGGCGAAAAGGAACCCCTTGCCCGCGGCAAGCTCCCGTATCACGTTCGCCACCAGAATCTCCCCACCCTCCGCCTGGGCCGCGATGCGCGCCGCGAGGATCACCGCCGTGCCGAACAGGTCCTCCTCCTCCGCTATCGGCTCCCCGGCGTTCAGCCCGATGCGCACGCGGATAGCCTCGGTAGGGGCGCTGCTCGCTGCGCCCTGGGGCGGGGCGCTGCTCGCTGCGCCCTCGGGCGGGGCAAGCCCCGCCCCTACGCCGGCGTCCCAGGCTGCGAAGGCCCGCTGCATGGCGATGGCGCACTCTAGGGCCTTCGATGCCGAACCGAACGAGGCCATGAAGCCGTCGCCCATCGTCTTCACCTCGGAGCCGCCGTGGGCCCGCAGGGCCTCCCGCACGATGCGCTCGTGCTCTCGCAGCACCGCCCGCGCCCCGGCGTCGCCGAGGCGCTGGGTGAGCGCCGTTGACCCCTCCACGTCCGTGAACAGGATAGTATGAACAGCAGCCGGTACTGGCGCGGCCTCCGTTCTGGCCTCCTCGCCTCCGCCCAGGAATTCGTCGATGGCCGCCAGCACTGCCTCCGTGTCGCCCAGGAATGCCGCTAGTGACTCCCCCTCAAGGACGACTAGGCGGGCGTCCGGTATCCGCGAGGCAAGACGCCCGGCGGTGGCGATCCCAGGCGGAGCCTCGCGACGCTGAAGTACCAGAGTCGGCACCCCCACGTGCGGCAGGAGGGCAGCAACGTCGAACTGCTCAACCGCCCTGAACGCTGCTTGCAGTACCTCCGGGGTGCAGGATTCCCGTATCGTTGCGGCGTACCGGCGTGCCGGTTCGCCTTCTGACCAACCCAGGGTGGTATGCGCCACCGTCTCCGTGTAGGTTCGCCAATCCCCACCGATGAGTGCGCGTACTGCCTGAACCTGTGACGGCGGTCCCCACTCTGAGGCCCGCGCATAGGTGCACCACAGGAGGAGGTGCGACACCCGCTCCGGGTGCCGGGCCGCATACTCGATGGCCCCCGGGCCTGAGTGCATGAGCCCGAGCAGAGCGAACTTCTCCAGGCCCAGGCGGTCTACCACCGCCTCCAGATCCAGTATCTGGGTATCGAGCGGGAATTCCGTGATGTCGCGCTCCGACAGTCCAAAGCCTCTGACGTCGTACCGGACGAGCTTCCTCTTCTCCGCCAGGCGCTCATACCACCGGTGGTACTCAGGGATCTGCCACTCCATCTGAATATGGCTAGGTCCAAGCATCATGTGCACCAACGGCTCGCCCTCCCCCATCGCCCAGAAAGCGATGCTCACCCCGTCGGCCGTGGTCGCGTACTGGATGCGCGGCTCCATGCTAGCCCCCCGCCGCTCGCACGAACTCCCGAAACAAGGGCCCCATCGTCCCCGCCATCTCCGGCCGCTCCGGGTGCCACTGCACGCTCACCAGCCAGCGCTGGCTGGCGCCCTCCAGCCCCTCCACCCAGCCGTCCGGCGCGATGCTGGTCACCCGCAGGCCGCTGCCGACGATGTCGGGCGTGACGCCCTGATGATGGCGGGAGTTCACCCGCACCCGGCCATCGCCCAGGATGGCGGCCAGGCGGCTCTCCGGCAGGACCTCCACTTCGTGCCAGGCCGACTC
>JAUYDU010000466.1 GCA_030691665.1 Chloroflexota bacterium | reverse complement strand
ACATCGTACGTCTCCTCCGGCAGCCGACCGGTATCCAGCGTGAAGACCCGGATGGGCGGCGTCAGGCGGGAAACGATGTCGATGAGGGCCACGTCCTCGACCCCAAAGCTACTGGCCAGAGCGATGTGCGGATGGAAGTGGTCGATGGCCCAAGTGATGACCTCCTGGGCCGTCTTCCTTTCGAGATCGTCGCTGATCTGCTTCAGCTCTTCAGGAGTGAACTCTCTGATCTGTGCGGCCATGATCCCTCCTTGTCGTCGATCTCTGCGGGTTGAAACCCGCAGCTTCCGTCCAAGCCGCGGATTTCAATCCGCGGGGCAATCTATTTTCTTTAAGGCCATGAGGCTGCTTTGCCGTAGGAATTCTGAAATAGCTCCTACTCTCCCACGGCGCACTCGCCCTCGCCGCGCATCACCTGGAACAAGACCGTCGAACCCCAGTCGATGTAGCTCTCGATCTCCTGGCGGACGGGCCCCACCTCCTTGAACTCGGCCAGCAACGGCCCGAAGCTCTTGACCCCAAAGCGGTCGAGGAAATCGTTGAAGGGCTCGCCGTCATGGCGCTCGCGGCGGTAGACCTCCAGGATCCTGGCCACCGCCTGGGGCACCCGCTTGGCCGGGATCCTGGTCAGCCGCTGGCCATAGCGGATGACGCCGTTGGCGCTCCCGCCCAGGAACAGATCGTACGAGGGCACCTCGCGGCGCCCCAGCCTGATGGCGGCGCCATGAAGACCGATGCCAGCCAGGTGATGCTGGCTGCAGGCGTTGGGGCAGCCGCTGATCTTGATGCTGATGCTCTCGATCAGCGGATCGTCGATGTTCATCTCACGGACAGCCTGGGACAGAGCCCTGGCCATCGCGGGAGAAGAGGTGATGGCCAAACTGCAGCTATCACTGCCAGGGCAGGAGGCTACATCGGCGATGAGGCCGGCCTCTGAGTCCCCCAGGCCGCTATCCACCAGATCGCGATAGAGGGGGGCCAGCGCCTGCTCCGGCACCCAGCGCAGGACCAGGTTCTGGTTCTGGTTGGTGCGGCCGTTGCCGCCGCTGTAGGAGCGCATGATCCGGGCCAGGCCGCGGAACTGGTCGGCGGTGATGTTCCCCAGGGGCACGGTGACCGTGACAGCGCAGCAGCCCTCCTGCCTTTGCCGCCGCACGTTGGTGGCCCGCCAGCGCTGGAACCCCGCCGGGATGGGCCGCTGGCCATCGGTGGGTATCTCGCCGACGGTGGGCCCCTCGGGCGCCAGGGCCATCAGAGTTGACAGATCCTTCGGCTCCCGGGCCCAGTCACCCTTCAGCTCCTCCTCCACCTGGCGGCGGAACTCGTCGATGCCCAACTTGTGCACCAGGAACTTGACCCTGGCCTTGTTCAGGTTCTTGCGCAGGAAGCCCGTCAGGCCGCCCTCGCGGTCGAAGACGCGGAGCATGGCCTCGGCCCGAGTGATGTACTCGCCGCCATCTACCGGCACGAAGTCGTAGATGACGTCGGCCTGGCGGGGGAAGGTGGAGAGGCCGCCGCCCACCACGATCTGGAAGCCCTTCTGGTCGCTGCCGTCGCCGTTGCGGCGCACCTTAGCGATGAACCCCAGATCGTGCATGGCTGTGCTCACACAATCGGTTCCGCAACCTGCGAAGGCCGTCTTCCACTTGCGGGGCAACCTCTGGCAGATGGGGTTGCGCAGCATATTGCGGGCGTAGGCCACCAGGTAGGGCGTGGCGTCGAACACCTCATCGGGGCAGACGCCGGCGTAGGCGCAGCCGGTGACGTTGCGAACAGTGTGGGCACAGGCCTCGCGGGTGGTTAGGCCCACCCGGCCCAGCAGGCGCAGAATGCCCGGCGAGTCGTCCAGGTTGACGAAGTAGAACTGAACGTTCTGACGAGTGGTGATGTGGCCGCGACCCAGCTTCGAGTACTCGGCGGTGATAGTGGCCATCGCCTCCATCTGGTCGGCGGTGACGCCGCCGAAGGGGAGCTTGACGCGGATCATCTGGACGTTGGGCTGGCGCTGGCCGTAGACGCCGTGCTGAAGACGAAACAGGCGGAACTCGGTGGCAGGCACCTCCTCCCGGCGGAACTTCTGGACCTGCTCCTCGAAGCGGTCGATCTCCTCCGCCAGCACCGGCAAGACGTGCCCCGGCTTAAGCTGCGGCGGCACCTTGGGGGGGCCGCTGTCGCCCCTGCGATTCGATGGCTGATCGTGTGCTTGTCTTGGCATAGCGGGATGGGAGGGAATTTCTACTTAGTCGAGCACCTTTGTCGAGATTATACCCGGACCAAAGGGCCTTGTCAACCCTGGCCTCTTTAGGCAAGTCATCGAAGCCGTAGGCGGGTAGCTTCAGATACCCGCAGCCTCCCCTTTCGCAGGCAGCTAAAGCTGGCTGCCTACGTCTGGGGCCAAGACCTACCGGGGGGAAATCACCGCCGCCGGGGGTAGCTCCAAGTCGTAGCTGCAGACCTTTAGGTCTGCCTCTATTGGCAGGGCTAAAGCCCTGCAGCTTCACCTATGTCCTGCGCGGCCCCGTCTACGGGGTGGTCGGCGCAAGCACCCACCCCCATTTGACAACCCCCGCCTGCTGACGGAGTATTGAGCCAGCAGAAAGGAGGCTACCGTGGGCAAGCTGTCAGGAGCCGACGTCCTGGTCAAGTGCCTTGTCCAGGAGGACGTGCGTTTCATCTTCGGCATTCCCGGCGCCCAA
>JAUYDU010000442.1 GCA_030691665.1 Chloroflexota bacterium | reverse complement strand
TTGACCGAACAGTTGCAGGAACGTGGCCCACAAGCGAACCGCACATTCTGCTTGCAGTATAGCAGGCTCCAAGGCGCAGCGGAGTCGCCCGCTCATGTCACAATATGAACAAACGTGCAGCCCGATCACGATGGGAGTAGTATCAACCTAAGCGCGGTTACACGGGCTGACACAATGGTCATCTCTTGACGCTTGAGGTGAACCCAGGTCCAGGGTCAAGCTGCGCTTGTTCGTGTTCAGGTAGGCGAAGAGCAGGCTGTGGTCCGGGTCGGGCCGGTCGTGGAAGAATGGCCCCCTGTGGCGCGTCCAGTCGCCGGTCCGGGGCCTTTCGACCTTGAGCACCTCGGCCCCGCAATCGGCCAGGATCTTGGTGCAGTAGGGGCCGGAGATGCCTTCCGTGAGATCAAGTACGTTTATGCCTGCCAGCGGGCCCTGTGCCATCTACGATGCACCTCTGAGGACGCTCCCCATATGATACCACCTCACGCGCTGCCCGGCCGGGCACCCCCTGGCCCGTGGATCTGTTGAGCGAACGCGTCGCGGCTTCCAGCAAGTAGAGGGGACCGGGACCATGGGCGCCCCGACCGGTCAGGGCTACATCTTCCAGATCTGGCCGGCCTCGTGGATGTGGGTCACGTCGTGGATGCCTTCCACCTTCCAGCCCGTGCCCATAAGCCACTGCTCAAAGTGCGCCTTCTCGCGCGCCTCGCACTCCGCCACTATCTTGCCGTCCGCACAGGCGTATGCCTTCGTCACGAACGTCCACCGATCCGGCCGCCACTTCTTGAACCCCCCCAGGGCCTCCTTGAACTTAGATTCATTCATCTCTGGTTGCGAGCAGATCGCCAGGAACCTGGCCATCTTCAGGCCTCCTCGTTGACAGCAGTGTGGCCTTTATCTTCCACAATCACGGCTCCGTCTGTGCCGCAACTGTGACTGCGGGCTAAGGGCGATCCCCTAGTTCGGCGGGACGAATGGGTAGGGGATGGGCTTGCCGCCCTTGAGCGGCAGCACCACCGTGGCGTTGCCAGGGCAGCCTTCTATGCCGTCCTGGTTCTTGATACCTATCTCCAGGTCCACGAAGCCAAGCCCGTCCTTTGCGTACTTGTTGGTCACCTTTCCCCACACGATGGTGATCTCGTTGGCGACCACCATCGCACGCACCTGCCAGTCCGCCTTCCAGAACCAGCCACCAGGGAACGTCCAGTCCTTGAGCCACGAGGGGATAATGGCCATTCGCCAGGTGCCGTGGAAGAGCACGCCTGGTAGCTTGTCGTAGTTGATGGCGTACGGGTGGTCGTAGTGAATGCGGTGAGGGTTCTCGATAGCGGCGCACCAGTTGAAAAGGTGCACCGTGTTGAAGCGCTGAATGTACTTGGGTATCTCCTGGCCTATTTGGACGTCCTCGTAGTAGACCTGCTTCTTGTGGCGGAACTCATCCGGAGTCGGACGCTCCGAGTGCGCCGGCATCTTGTCAGGGTCGAGCTTGAGAAGCTCTGCGAGAGGGAGCGCCATGTCGCCCTCCTACCTGTTGATGTAGGTACTGCGCACCTTGCACAGCACCTCGTTTTTCTGGTTCCAGTACGTTGTCTCAGCAATGATAACCAGGAACGGCTTGCCGTCTCCGCCGACGCGCTCCTGGATGTCCGCGTACCTGCGCTGGTAGCAGACGCTGTCGCCCAGCTTTGGGTACTGGAACACCTCGACCGCGTCGCCCCCGTGCAGGTGCCTATCGAGCTTGGTCGGTATGCGCGGGAGGCTACCCCTCTCCACCTCCGGCCTTCCTTCGACGGGTGACCACTCCTCCAGAGGGCGCCGGCCTGCCATGTAGGTGACCATCACGGGCGGGACTGTCCGCGCCTTGAACCGCGTCTTCCTGGCGAACTCCGCGTCCCAATACGTGGGGTCCCAGTCGGGCAGCGCCTGGACGAACCGCCTCAGGTATTCCTCATCCACTACTCCCCACCCTTCCACCATCTCCCCTTTTTCCCCAATGAGCGCCTTGATCTCCGGGGTGAGCACAGATTCAGCCTGCCGCGACAAAGGGCAACCTCCTTGCGGTAGATCTTCGGCTGCACATACGTCGTGCTGAAGGGGTACGGGACTGAATGTCCAAGAAGTGGTCAGTGCGTCCCGTGCTCGGGTGGGCAGCGGGCCTCAATTGAGCTGCCTTAAACGAGGATCGGTGAAGTCTCGTATCCAGTCTCCGAAAAAGGCGGTTGCGGCTGATGCGAGGAGTATGAATACGCCCGGGAACACTGCGATCCACCAGGCGAGCCGCAGATAGTCCCTTCCCTCAGCGATCATGTTTCCCCACGATGGAGTGGGTGGCGGGATGCCCGCTCCAAGAAAGCTCAGGAGCGCTTCGGCCAGGATGAGTGAAGAAACGCGCAACGACGCAATCACGATGACGACGTTGGAGACCCCGGGCAGCAAGTGGATCAGGAAGATGCGGGGAGTGGATGCTCCGGCCACCTTGGCCAGCAGCACGTAGTCGCGGGTCCTCAGCGATAGCACGAGGCCGCGCACCTGGCGGACAAAAGGCGACCACGACATAAGGCCCAGGAGCACTACTATGGTGACCAGCCCGGCTCCCATCGCCACGGATATGACCAACGCCACCAGTATGAAGGGAAGTCCCATCCAGGCATCGACGATCCGGGTTATTATTTCGTCAACGATACCGCCGTAGTATCCTGCCAGGAAGCCGAGGCCAGTGCCTACCACTGTCCCGGTAACGAGGGCGATGGCTCCAACCATGAGCGTAACCCGCGCCCCGTAGATGATGCGGCTGAGCAGGTCCCT
>JAUYDU010000407.1 GCA_030691665.1 Chloroflexota bacterium | reverse complement strand
TGGAGGCCAAGGGACGTCTGTTCGCCATGCTGGACGAGGCAGCGCACAAGGGCAGCCAAAAGGTGGCGGTGCTCAACATCGACGACCCTGCCTCTGCCTACTTCGCCAGCCAAACCCGGGCTCGAATCGTCACCTACAGCGCCGGCAAGTCAGCCGATGTCCGAGCGACTGACATCTCAGCCAGCGAATGGGGCTCGTGCTTCCGCCTCCTGGCGCAGGACGACGAAGCGGAGGTGGCGGTCGGTCTTCCTGGCCTGTTCAATGTCTACAACTGCCTGGCCGCCGCCGCGGTGGGCCTCTCGCAGGGCATGTCACTGGCTGCCATCAAGGACGCTCTGGGCTCCTTCCCCGGCGTGCCCGGCCGCCTGGAGCGCATCGATGAGGGGCAGCCCTTCGCGGTGGTGGTGGACTTCGCCCACGCTCCCCAGGCCCTGCGGCGCGTCCTGGAGTTCCTGCGGGCGCGCTGTCGGGGCCGGCTCATCGTCGTCTTCGGCTGCATCGGCGGCAGGGAGCGACCCCGCCGTGCCGGCATGGGGCTGGCAGCGGGCGAGCTGGCCGACTTCGCCGTCCTCACCAACGACAACCCCTTCTGGGAGGACCCGGAGGCTATTCTGGCGGAGATCGCTCGGGGCCTGGAGCAGGCACGCCGCCACGAGGGTCATCACTTCGTCCGTCTTCCCGACCGGCGGGAGGCCATCGCCCACGCCCTGGCCATGGCCGTGGAGGGGGACGTCGTGCTCCTGGCGGGCAAGGGGCACGAGCAGTCCATCACCATCGGCGATACGGTCATCCCTTGGGACGACCGGCGGGTGGCCCGCGAGCTCCTGCGAGAGATGTTCGGCTAGAAACTAGGGGGTTGGCATAAGCCGGGCCAGCAGGTAGAATGGCGACATTGTGAATAGCTTCCCCTAGGAGCAAAGAACATGGAGAACAGCTTGAGGGCTCAGGTCTTGCGAGGCCTCGTCGAAAAGCGAGGCCTCCTTCTTGAGGTGATCAAGGTCGGAGTCGGCATCTTTCTCTTCTACCTGGCGCGCGGCCTCATGCCCGCTCATCCCGCCGCCGCAACGGAGCGGAGCAAGGAGCTGTTCGAGCTTGAGCAGCAGTTGCACATCGCCAAGGAAGCGGTGGTGCAGACCTGGACTCTGAACTATGAGATGCTGGTGCACTACTTCAACGTAATCTACATCTATGGGCACTTCCCGATCATCGTCATTCTGCTGGCCATACTCTATTTTCGCCATCGGGAAGGCTACCGAGTTCTGCGCAATAGCCTGCTCATCTCGGCGTTGGCGGGGCTGCTCATATGGTATCTGCTACCGGTGGCTCCGCCCCGTCTGCTGTCGCACTACAGCTTCACCGATACGCTGGCGATCATGCCGGTGAGAGGCGGCGATCTCCAGCCAGACTTCTTCGCCAACCGCTACGCGGCAGTGCCGAGCTTCCATGCAGGCTGGGCTCTCTTGATGGAGATCGTCATCTGGCGGGCGACGAAACGCGCCGACATCAGAGCGTTCACTCTGCTGCTGACGCTCTCAATGTTCATCGGCGTCGTGGCCACCGGCAACCACTACTTTCTGGACGTGCTCATAGGATCCGTAATCGTCATGGGGGCTCTGCTGCTGGCGTTGTGGTGGGAGAAGTACGGTTCGCGAACCAGGGTGCCCCCTAGGCGGAGAGAGCCCCCTAGTGCCCCAATTGCAGATCTTTTGGCCCGCCACAGAGCTTGACGCCCCTTGGGCAAAGCTGTTAGCATGATCGGCAGGAAAGGAGGTGATGTGGATGGACGATCACGAACGTAGCGATGGCCTCAGGCCTGTCCACCCGCACCGCCATTCCTTGGAGGTGATGGCGGGCTAGGCTCTGGGGCCTAGCACAAAAAGCCACCCCGACACGTCGGGGTGGCTTTTTGTTTGGCGGCGCTATATTCTGCCCTTGCCATGACCACCACATTTTCCCTCAAGGCGCTCAGGGAAGGACTCACCACCCGATTCATCGGGCGCAACCTGGAGTACCGACCGTTCCTCGGCTCGACCCAGGACCTCGCTCGCGAGCTGGCGAGGGCGGGCGCGCCCGAGGGCACGGTGGCCCTGGCCGGCCGCCAGACGGCGGGCAAGGGACGCTTGGGGCGCTCCTTCATCTCGCCCAGCGGCGGCCTCTATTTCACCGTCGTCCTCCGTCCCGACGAGGAGCACCTGAAGGCGCTGGCCATCATCTCGGCCCTGGCCGTAGCCCGCGGCGTCGAGCGGGTGGCCGGCCTGGCGGCCAGGCTCAAGTGGCCCAACGACGTGCTCCTGAGGGGACGCAAGGTCTGCGGCATCCTCATCGAATCGGAGTTCATGGGTGAAGGGGTCAATTATGTGCTGGTGGGCATCGGCGTGAACGTGAACGCCGACCTGACGGCCTACCCGGAGATCGCCGCCATCGCCACCAGCCTCAAGGCCGAGCTGGGCCGCGGGGTCTCGCGGGAGTCCCTGGCGGCCGAGATCCTCAACCAGCTCGAGACTCTCTATCTGACCATCCAGGCGGCGAAGCCCGTTCATGAAGAATGGCGGGCCCGCCTGGACACGCTGGGCAAGCAGGTGCGCGTCACCTTTCCCGCCGAAGGCGCGCCCCCGCCGAAGGCGGGCCAGCAGGTAGAGGAGGGGCTGGCCGAGGACGTGGACAACGACGGCAGCCTCATCCTGCGGCGGCCCGACGGCAGCCGGGTGAGCATCGCCGCCGGCGACGTGACGCTGCGGGGCGACTAGCCGTCGGCGGCCTCTCCCGCTGTGCTCTCAACTGGTTCGTAGTTGGTGGGTGAGGGTCTGGCAAGGCTGAGACGTGGCCCCGCGGGTTGAAACCCGCAGCTTCATAGATTCGACATCACAAGCTGCGGGATTTATCCCGCAGTGTCCATTCAGAATCCACCAACCGTGAACCAATCCCTCCTGCTCTCTCAGCCGCTCTCGCCCTGGGGCCCCGGATTCGCTGGCTGGAGAGCAGCGGGCCTGCCTGCAAGCGCCTGAAGGAGGTCGATCGGTATGGGGAAGATCAGAGTGTTGGTGCGCTCGCTGGTGATCTCGGTCAAGGTCTGGAGGTAGCGGAGCTGGAGGGTGCCCGGCGAGGCCGCAATGATCCGACCGGCGTCGGCCAGCCGCTGGGCGGCCTGAAACTCGCCCTCGGCGTGGATGACCT
>JAUYDU010000399.1 GCA_030691665.1 Chloroflexota bacterium | reverse complement strand
CCGCTACCCCCGCCACCACATCGCGCCCACCATGTCACATTTCAACAGATTGTTGGGTGAGCTCGGGCGCCTACCTTTCGTTACCCCACTCGCGCAGTGCAAACGTCCCAGGCCCCACGCGGACGAACACCTGCGTCTCCCGACTCAGGAACTCGTTCACCGCATGGGAGGTGGAGGGCTCACTCAACCGTTGGTTCAACCGCTCTTTGATGGTGTGTACGTGCAGCGGAGTCCCGGACTCCCTCAGCACCTCCACCAGGCGCACCAGCTTTTGACGGGGACGCCCGTAGAAGCACCAGCCCTCCTCCGTCACCACCACCCTGGGGGACATGAGGATGACCCCAGCCACAAAGGCCCGGTCCGGCTTGGGACTGGGGAAACGCTCCAGCAGGATGCTGCTGAGGCAGTGTCCTGTTCCGTGAACGTGCGCATACGTTTCTCCTGTTCCGACACTGCGACATGAGGAATAGCCCGTCAAACTGGAGCGACCTGTGCTTACAGCGTGGACCAACGAGAAGCTCTTGTGGGTCTTGACTGGCGTTCCCTTCCCGAACCTTCGCGCCTTCTGCTGCCATCGACTCAGTCCTCTGACACTTATGACCATGTTCTAGCTCGTCGTCGCTCAGGGGCTTCCCACAGGTAAGACATCTCAGAAGCCCAGGCATCGCTCACCTTCTCGGTTCCACTTTCCGTCGTGTTACTCGGTCATTGTTCGGTGGTGCGCCAAAGGGCTACCTGAGCCGCGCTGAGCCCAGCGGCGCCACCGCCAACGATGATTACGTAGTAGCTAATCGCCATCTGTTCTCCCCTCTCGATTTTCGGGGGCCATCATACCAGCGTCAGGACGCGCCCTGAAGCTGGGCCTCTCTGCGCAGGTGGTCAACAGTCAGCCTCAGCCCCTCCTCCAGGGAGACCTGCGGCCTCCAGCCCAACTCCCGGCGGGCCAGAGAGCTGTCCAGGTATATCTTGAACACCTCGCCTGGGAGCGCCGGTCCATGAACTGGTCCGCCCGTGTAACCGGTAGCCTGGCGCAGCAGGTCGAATACGCGGTTGACGGACGCGCCCACGCCAGAGCCGATGTTGAACGCCTGCCCGCTGCCCTTCTCGAGGGCCAGCACGTTGGCCTCAACCACGTCGGACACAAAGACGAAGTCCCGCTCCTGCTCTCCCGATCCGTTGATGATGGGCTGTTTGCCAGCCAGCATGAGCCCGCCGAAGATAGCTATCACGCCCGCCTCGCCGTAGGGGTTTTGACGGGGGCCATAGACGTTGCCGTACCGCAGGATGGTGTAGTCCAGATTGTGAAGACGGTGGAAAAGCTCCACGTACAGCTCACCCACGTACTTTGAAGTGCCGTAGGGCGCCAGCGGGCGTATTGGGTGGCGCTCGTCGCAGGGGAGTCGCTCCGGCTCGCCGTAGAGCGCGCCGCCGGTGGAGGTGTACACTACCTTCCGGGTCCCGAACAGATGGGCCGCCTCCAGGACGCGGATGGCGCCCAGCACGTTGGTCTCGGCGTCCACGGCCGGCTCCCGCACCGAGGCAGAGACGCTGGCCCGCGCCGCCAGGTGGAACACAACCTCCGGGTGCTCCCTCTCGAAGACCTCCTGCACCGACTGAGAGGCTACGTTTGTCTGGTGCAAGACGGCGCTAGGGTTCGGGTTCTGGCGGCGGCCCGTGCTCAAGTCGTCAATGACAGCCACCCTGTGGCCCAGAGAGACAAGCCTGTCAACCACGTGAGAGCCGATGAAGCCGGCCCCACCCGTCACTAGCACACTCTTCGCTCTTGCCAATCTAGTCTGACACTCCGCCTAGAATGAGCGCATGGCCCGCAGCCGCTTCGCGCGTTCAGCGATAGGTGGATGGGTGGAGAACATGTTGCCCACCGACTTGGCGCTCAAGGGGTTCACTATGAATAGGTGGGCAGTCCCCTCGTTCACCTTCATGGGGCGCTGATGAGCGCCGGCCTCCAGCTTCTCCAGGGCGTCGGCCAGTGCGAAGGGCTGGCCGGAGGTGCGGGCGCCAGTGGCGTCGGCCTGGTACTCCCGCGCTCGGGAGATGGCCAGCCTCACCAGGGTTGCCACCAGGGGCATGACGATGATTACCACCAGGAGCCCTATGAGGGCGACGGGGCTGCCGCCGCGCCGGTCGTCTCGCCCGCCGCCCATGCCCCCGAAGAACATGCTCCACTGGGCTATGGTGGCTATCATGGCGATGGCCCCGGCCATGGTGGCCGCCACGGTCATTATCAAGGTGTCCCGGTTGCCTACGTGGGCCAACTCGTGGGCTATCACGCCGCCCAGCTCCTGGCGAGTGAGCAGCCGCTGGATGCCCGTCGTGACGGCCACGGCGGCGTGCTTGGGGCTGCGCCCCGTTGCGAAGGCGTTTGGAGAATCGGACTGGATGACGTACACCTTGGGCTTGGGGATGCGCGCCAGGGTGGCCTGCTCGGAGACTATCTGGTGCAGCTCCCGGTCATCATTCTCAGAGACCTCGTGGGCGTGGGACATGGACAGCACCAGCTTGTCGCTGAACCAGTAGGTCACGAAGTTCAGCAGTAGGGAGAACACCAGGGCCATTATGATGCCCGGTATGCCGCCGAAGAAGGCCCCGGCCACCAGCAATAGCCCCGAGAGGACCAGCATAAGGGTGACGGTCTTGAACATGCTCATGGGTCCCTACCTTTGTCGGTACGCTTTGCGGACTTGCTCAACTCATACGCCGAAACTTCCAATTATACTGCCGTGGACAGCGCCAGACTCGACCAGCGTGGCGCCCTGGCTCACTGTCACGGGTTTTGATGGCCTCAACAAGGCTTTGGCTTATCCAACTCTATTAACCCACTACAGATACGTCCCCTGGCTGTCTCCAGTGTGGCGAATCAGAAAACATGTGGGCCAGCCGTGGGCATGCCTACCGTGCAGGAAGCTACCAGGATATGGCCCACCAGGAACAAAGAAAGGACAACGCATCGGGTCCAAGCCAGGCAATCCGGCATGCGTTCCTCAAACTCCTACAGTGCCCAATTGCCGCGAGGCCAGCACGCGGGCTTGACAGGGCAACAGTTCGGGGAATAGACATCTAGGCTCCCCGTAGTGATACTCCCCCCAACGACGGCTTGGACACCGCATCCATTGGCCGGTTCAGTCTCTCAGCCGCGCTTCGCTGGATGACACAGCCCACTGCCTGTTGTATCGGACTGGCCACTCGGTACTCGGTCATGGGTAGGCCTGTTATAGGATGGCGAGCACGCGTCAGACAAAGGAGAGCCAACTGCCGGCCCAGCAGGCGGTGGTCCTGCGGGGGCCGGATGGCGAACGCCCACCGTCTCCAGGGCGTCAGCGGGCTGCGCGAACGGCTGCCATGGCGCACTGGGCAAGGCGCGAACCGTTCGTAGCGCCGGCCACCGTGCGAACGCTTCTGGAGCGGCTCATGCAACCTGGAGTAGCTGACTGGGCCGTTCAGTCGCGCTACCCCACAGCCAATGCGCAGGGCAAGCAGTGTGACTAGCCTGGTCTTTGGTGCCAGGCCCCGCTAGGCCTTGCCGATGCGGAAGAGCTTGGTGCTGCAGATGGGGCAAGTCCCCTGAGTGGCTGGGCGGCCGTTCTTCAGGGTCACCTTCTTCGCCCCTCGGATCTCCCTCTTGGCGCGGCACTTGAAGCAGTAGGCCTCCATCAGGGCACCTCCTTGTGATTCGTAGCCACAGATATACTCATATCTGCGACCATTGTCAAGGCCCTTTGCGGGGATTTCGAACCTTCTCGTAGTCCGATACCCAGAGGCGTTGCGTGGAGTCAGCGTACGGTGAAGGCGCCTCACGACGCAAAGAGACGCGTATATCCTAGAACGCAGGGGAGCGACTCGGTTGACCCTGTTGCCCCAGTATCACAGGCCACAACCTAGCTGAGGCATCGAAGCTTCGATTGAACCGAACGACGTTGTGTCCAATGCCGCCCAGCACGGCGAGCCGTTGTCCCGAGGGTGCCACTGGATCGAGGCCACCAACCCTGGCCAGCCGGCGCTGCCGCCAAACGAGGTCTATCCTGCAAGAGAAGCACCTCCATAGACCGGTTTGGAACCTTGACACGGCCGACAAAGGGGGTTAGGTTGTCCGTATCCGAAAAGAATGGTTGCTGGCTGCGACCTATCCGAGCGTGACAAGGGGCATGCGGAGTGAAACGCCCAAGGAACGGGCACGGCGACGCCCAGGAGATGGTGGCTGAGGTGGCCGGGGAGAGCCCGGCAGAGGCGGTCCCCGACCTGCTCACCGGCATCGATGGCGCCCTAGAGCACGAGGAGGACGAAACGCCCCTTGCCATCAGTGAGCCGAAGGGGGAGGAGGCGTGTAAGGCCGAGGACTGGGACGGCCGGAAGACAGCGCCCTCCGGCGACGCTGCGACCACCCGTCTTGACGAGGATATGGACCTCGAAGACGAAGGATGGGAGGCGAGGCTGGACGGGGCGGAGGTCCTGGACGATCCCGTGCGGATCTACCTCACCGAAATAGGGCGTTATCGCCTCCTAACCCGTCAGGAAGAGCAGACGCTCGACCGCCACATAGAGCGCGGCAAGTACCTCCTCGCGTTGGAGGAGGAGCTGGGCAGTCTCGGCGGCAGACCTCCCACGGCCCAGGAGACCTGCCAGGCCCTCCTCCAGCGACTGGTCCAACAGGAACCACTCCTCAAGGCACTGGAGGACCGCCTGGGCCTGCCGTCCGATCTTACTCTCTCCCAGATCGCGAGCCACCCAAAACTACGAGACGTCCTGGACGGCGCCCTGGACCCGGAGCTGTTCCAGGCCCTTGCCGTAGCCTTGGACATCACAGCGGAGGACGCCCAGAGGCAGGTCGTCGATCTCTCTCTGGCGAGCTGGCTCCTCTTCAGCGAGGCAGTCGGCCCCCTCGGGGATCGCACCGTGGATGAACTGGCGCAACTCCTCCGGTCCGGGGACGCCCGTCAGCTCCTTGAGCTGATGGAGCTTCCGCTCCGTGGCCACTTTGTCCAGGTCAAGGCCGAGCGGACGCACGCCCGCCGGCGCTTTGTCGAGGCCAACCTGCGCCTGGTGGTCAGCGTGGCCAAGAAGTACGTGGGGCGCGGCCTGTCTTTCCCGGACCTGATCCAGGAGGGGAATATCGGCCTCATGCGCGGGGTGGAGAAGTACGACTACCGCAAGGGCTGGAAGTTCAGCACCTACGCCACCTGGTGGATACGCCAGGCCATCACCCGCGCCATCGCCGACCAGGCCCGCACCATCCGCGTCCCCGTGCACATGATTGAGTACATCAACAA
>JAUYDU010000380.1 GCA_030691665.1 Chloroflexota bacterium | reverse complement strand
CGTCAGGGAGGGAAGCCATGAGGGAGGGCTTCTCCGGCGTTGAGTTCTGGACGCCCTTGGGCGGCATCGCCATCGGCCAGGGCTACAGCCAGGTCGCCGGCGAAGGCTACTTTCAAGGGCTGGCCATCGAGACGCCCCTGGGCGGCATCCGATTGGGCCAGGAGGAGGAAGAGATGGAATGGGCTGGCCGGGAGAACCGCGAGATATACCGGGAGGCCAGGAAGCGGGCGTTGCGGCGACTGCGCTTCCTGCGCCACCTGGCCACCTTTGCCTGGGTGATCCTGGTGATCCTGGTGGCGGACCTCCTCATCGACCGAGACGACTTCTTCGTGCAGTGGGTGGCTGCCATCTGGGGCGCCGTCCTGGCCGTGCATTTCTTCCGGGCGTTTGTCGTGGCTGAGCTTCTGGGAAAGCGAGCGGAACGCTGGTTCATCGACCGGGAGCTGCGGCGGGCGAAAGCATCAGAGGAGAGGGAGACAGAGCGTGAGGGCTGAGGCGGCACCCAGCGGACATCCCGTCCTCCAGGTCGACGGCCTGTCCAAGCGCTACGGCGAGGTCGTGGCCGTTGATCACGTCTCCTTGCAGGTCGAACAGGGGGAGACCTTTGGCATTGTGGGGCCTAACGGGGCCGGGAAGACTACCACCCTGGAGATCATCGAGGGCCTGCGCACCCCTGACTCCGGTCGTATCTCCTTGCTGGGCGTGGACGCCCTGCGCCAGCGTCGGGCGGCCCAGCAGCGCATCGGCGTGCAGCTCCAGGCCCAGGCCCTCTGGCCGGACCTCACGGTAGACGAGACCCTGCGGCTGTTCGGCTCGCTGTTTCGCAAGGCGGTACCTCGGCAGAGCCTGCTGGACCGGTTCTCCCTGAACGACAAACGGTCCTCCCAGGTCAAGAACCTCTCGGGCGGTCAGAAGCAGCGCCTCTCGGTGGCTACGGCCCTGGTCAACGATCCGGAGGTCGTGTTCCTCGACGAGCCGACCACCGGCCTCGACCCCCAGGCCCGCCGTGACTTCTGGGATCTCATCCGGGAGATGGGCCGTGAGGGCAAGACGGTCGTCGTCACTACCCACTACATGGAGGAGGCGGAGGCCCTGTGCGACCGGGTGGCGATCATGGACTACGGCCGCATCATCGCCCTGGACACGCCTCGCCAGCTTGTGCGCAGCCTGGACTTCGATAGCACCGTGGAGTGCGTGCTCCGGGGTAGCTTTGAGCAGCGCGATTTGCTCGGCCTGCCCGCCGTCCGCAACGTGCGCGAGGAAGACGGCACGGCCGTCCTTAACACCAGCGACGTGCCCTCGACCCTGACCGGTCTCATGCGGCTCGGCGCTGAGGCCGGCCTGGAGGTACAAAGCCTGCATGTGCGCACAGCCACCCTGGACGACGTGTTCATTTCCCTGACGGGCCGCCGGCTGAGAGAGTGAGGGCTGAGAGATGCGCGCCTTCTCTGAGATGCTCAGGACACAGATGATCATCCTCTTCCGCAACACCAACTTTTGGGTCATAAGCCTCGGCCTGCCCGTCATCGCCATCCTTGCCTTCGGCTTTCTCTTCCGCAATCCGAGCGAAATGCGGGTGAGCGTAGTGGATGAGGACCAGACAGCGGCCTCTCAGCAGTTGGTGGAGGCGGTGAAGGCGTATCCCTCCATGGTGGTGTCCCAGGGCGAGAGGGAGAGCGAGTTGAGCACCCTGGAGGAGGGCGAGCGCTGGGCCGTGCTGGTGATCCCAGCCGGGTTCGCCGGCCAGCTAGCGGGCCAGGGCGCCAGGGTGGAGGTCCACGTCGATAACTCCGACCCGTTCCGCTTGGGCACAGCCAGTGGTGCCCTCCAGGCGGTGGTGGACGGATTCAGTGACTCCCTGACCAGTTCGCAGAAGCCGGTGGTGATAGACCAGCGGCCTGTCGCGGCCAGAGATCTCCGCTTTGTGGATGTGCTGCTGCCGGGCATGGTGGGAATGGCCATCATGTTCGCCAACATCTACGCCGGCGTCTGGCTCATCTTCTGGCGGGAGGAAGGCATCCTGCGCCGCCTGGGGGTAACGCCACTTCGTCCCGCCACCCTCATCGCCGCCCAGGCCATCGCCTACTCTCTCATCTCCACCATCCAGGTCATCATCCTCCTGGGCCTGGCTCGGCTCATCTTTGACGTAGAGGTGGAGGGGAGCTATTTGCTCCTGGCCCTGACGGCGCTGGCGGGCATAGCCGCCATGCTCGGCCTGGGTTACCTCATCGGCAGCTACCTGCGCACAGCGATTGCCGCCAACGCGGTGGCCAACCTGGTGACCTTCCCGATGATGTTTCTGGGCGGCTCCTTCATGCCCGTAGAATCGCCCCCGGCGTTCCTCCAGCCGATCATCAAGGTTCTGCCCCTTCATTACCTGAACGACGCCCTGCGAGAGATCATCAACCGTGGCGGCGGTTTGGGCGAGGTCTGGCCCAGCCTGGGCATCCTGGTGGGCTGGGCTGTGGGGACGTTCGTCTTGTCGGCGCGCGTCTTCCGCTGGCAGTAGTCAAGGGTGGGCCGACCAACTCTGCGCCCGCCGCCGTTGCCCGGCAGCGCGTTCGGTGCCCTGCCGGTAGGTAGGGTTTTCACGGCCCCAGCCTGATGGTCATTGACTAAATAACTCGACAGCGTCATTCTGAGCGAAGCGAAGAATCTGGGGCTGGGATTGAGCAAACCCCGTGAAGGG
>JAUYDU010000366.1 GCA_030691665.1 Chloroflexota bacterium | reverse complement strand
GCCAGACGGGCGGCCACCCGAGGGGCAAGGTCGCAGCCCTGATCGGTGGCCCCCCAGAGGACGATGGCGGGCTGCTGGCTGCGGATGAGGTCTGCCAGAAGGGGAGCATAGACGTCAGGGTTGTAGGTGGCGAGGAGGGGGCTTTCGGCCAGATAGACGGCATCGGCGCCGTGCTGGCCGAGGAGGGGAGCCAGGTGGCGAACCCCGTCGCCCAGGAGCACGGCCGCCGCTGGCCCGCCCAGGCGATCGGCGAGGTCGCGGCCCTGCCCCAGGAGCTCCAGGGCGACATCCTCCACCTCGCCGCCGCTGCAATCAACGACGACCCAGACGCCTGCCGACGGGCCTTCCGCCATGGCTCCGCCGCGGCCGATCCCCCTAGCCGACCCGCTGGCCGCTTTCGCTGTCGATGGTGAACCACTCGCCCCGGCTGACGGTCAACCCGCCGGGATCGATCTCGGCCCGGATGATGGCGAGCTCCTCTTCGGTGGGTGGCTCCATGCGCTCGACCTGGTCGGCGATCAGGGGCTCGAACTCCATCTTGCTGAGGACTTCCTCCTCGGTGACCCAGGGCATCATGGCGATGAGCCTCATCTGGCGGGTCTGGTCGTCGAAGCCGAAGATAGCCTCCTGGGTGATCACCTTGTAAGGCCCGGTGTTGGCAGGAAGGCCGGCCCGCTCACGAGCGCCGGGTGTGCCATCGAGAAAGCCGGGGGAGGACATAAAGTCCAGCTTGTTGACGAACTTGCGGCGCTGAAGCTTGGTCATAAGGAGGGTGCGCCAGCACTGGGAGGCGATCTCGTTGGCGCCGCCGGCGCCGCCGAAGCGGCGCTCCGGCTGCTCGTAGCTGCCCCCAGTGAAGGTAGAATTGAAGTTGCCGAACTTGTCGATCTGAAGGCAGGCCAGCAGGCCGTAGTCCATGAAGCCCAGGGCGGCGTGGGCGTCCACGATGTTCATGCCAGTCCAGGCGACGGCCCGGTAGTGGGAGCGGCTGGCTCCCAGCATCATGCGAGGGAGGGGGAAGACGGGGTCTGGGGCGATGGCCCCCTCCTCCACCACGTAGCCTACCGCGGGGACTCGCGTTCGCTTGGCAAGAAGAACGGCCATCAGCGGCGCGCCGGCCATCTGCACGAAATAGAGCTTGTCCTCCTCGATCAGATGAGCGATGGTGCAGATGTTGGCCTCAACGTCTGTGAAGGTCAGAGTCTCACTCATTCGTAGTAGCCCTCCCGGATGGTCTCCGCCTGGCGAAGCTGCAAGAGCTTCTTGGCGCCCACCCTCTTGTCCAGCATCTCCTCGTGGGAGGCCACACTGAATACCCACTTCTCCAGGTATTCATCCGTCTTGCCCTGCATCTGAGCCCCGGCAAACTCCAGCCAGTGCTCGATGTCGGCGCCGTAGAGCCCCGGCGTGCTACCCGGGTAGCTGCCGAAGGGCGCCACCACTACGGCGTCCACCAGGTAGTAGGGGATGGTTGTCCTCTGGGGCTGGCGCCGGATGGCCTGCTGATCGATGATCTCCTCGGTGGAGAGGATGAGCTTCATGGAGGACATGGCGATCTCCATGGGAGCGACTCCAGCGCCCATGACACGAGCGTTGCCGTAGACGTCGCACTGGTGGACGTGGATGATGCTCACGTCGGGGTTGAGAGCAGGCACCAGACAGATGCGTTGACCCGTATAGGGGTCTTCGATGACCTTAGCACCCGACTGGGTGAAGGTATCGGTGCCGACAAGGTAGCGCATCGGCAGGAAGGGCACGCCCAGAGCTCCCGCCAGGTGGCGATAGGCCAGAGCGCCGTTGCTCCACTCGATGAGCTTGATCTCGCCCTTCTGGATGGCCTCGTTGATGACCTTGCCCGTCTCCATCCAGCCTACGTCTATCTTGCTGACGCAGCCGCCGGCCACCAGCATGCTGGCATCCGTCCAGGTGAACTTGGCGGCGATCCAGAGGTTCTTCTTGCGCTGGCGGATGATCTCCCGAAACAGCGAAGTGGGGCCGCGGACGGCCACGTTCTGATCGTAGGCCAGGTAGTCCCCGTCCTGGACGAAGCGGGATACCGCCTCCTGCTCGGTCATCACCTTACTGACCAGGCGCCTCTCCTTGTGGGTGCGCACGTACTCCCTGAATCCATCAGGGTCGGGCTGGCGGTACTCGCCGATGCCAGAAGCTAGAACTTCCATCTCTACTCCCTTGGCTGCCTACCTACGGGCTGGGCGGTATCACCAGGCTGATCTGGCGGCGCTCGTCCAGGTTCAGAGCGTTGACCAGGTACTTCAGCTCGGCGTCGCGCCAGGGGAGGGGGGCCGGCTCCTGGATGAGCTTCGCCGCCTTCAGCTCTTCGTCCACCTTGGGGTCGGGCGCGAAGGGGCGCCCATACTCCATCTCGTGGAACAGCTCTTCGAAGGGGGCCTTGAGCGTCTGACCGCCGGCCTCCCAGGACTCGGCCGGGTAGCCCACCGACATGACACAAACGATGGTGGCGGTCTCCGGCAGCTTCAGGAGCTTGTTCACCCTGTCGAGCATCAGGGGACTGCTCATCAGGCAGGTGCCCAGGCCCTCGTCGTAGGCCACCAGGGTGGCCTGGGCGACGGCCTGGCCCGAGTCCATGAACGCCAGCGGCGCCACCGCCATCTCCTGCCAGCGGGACCCGAAAGCGGGCCGCAGGAACTGCTCGATGACCCGCTTGGTCTCCTCGGCGTCGGACCCCAGGCGGCGCGTTTCGGCCAGGCCCTTGAGGTTCTCGATCCACTTGTTGACCTCGTAGGCGGCGGCGTCAGAGTACCAGACGATGAAGCACGGGGCGGTCTGCATCTGCTGATAGCCCAGGGGCGGCGTAAGGGCCTGGATCAGCTCCGGCGACGCCTGCTCCTTCCAGACAACGATAGCCCGCGTGTTGTTGACGTTGCCCACGCAGGAGGCGCGACGGGCAGCCTCCAGCATCTTCTGCACCTTCTCCCGCTCCACTGGCCGGTGGGGCAAGTAGAAGCGAATGCTGCGCCGCCAGCCGATGACCTCTTTTAGCTCCATGTGGCTCCTC
>JAUYDU010000360.1 GCA_030691665.1 Chloroflexota bacterium | reverse complement strand
AGGGACGAAGGGCCGGCGAGGGTCTGGTTTGCGGACCTGCCTGCCGGCAGGCAGGTTTCAATCCGCGGGGAAATCTCTTTTGTCTAAGGCCATAAGCCTTCCGCTACACCCTTGTGAGCAGGGCCACCACCGCCGTCCCCGTCACCGTCATCTCGCCCCGCTGATTCTCCGCCCACACCTGGCAGCGCACCAGGTGCTGGCCCTCGCTAACTTCTTTCGCCGCCACCTTGCCTCGGCACCAGGTGGTATCGCCGACGATGTTGTGGCGGCGGATCTCCACGTTCAGCTCCTGGAGGAAGCCATCGTCGCCGGCCCAGTTGGTCATCAGGTGCCCCATCCAGGAGACGCGCTCGGGGCCGTAGTCGTAGGCGGCGGGCACGCCCACCTGTTGGGCGAACTGGCTGTCCCAGTGAACGCGCTCCGGCGGCTCGGGGACGTTCTGCGGGTTAGCGATGGCCAGCGCCGGGTGGCGGCGGTACTGCTCCAGGGCGAAGCGATGCGCCCGCACGTACAGGCCGCCCCAGCCCAGGAGAAAGGCGATGCTGGCGGTGGGTGTCCACGGGCCCTTGACCACCGGCGTTAGCTCCTCGCCGATGTCCACGTCCTCCCAGTAGCGAGGGCTGGCGCCTCGCACCTCCTCTCGCTGGTAGTCCTGCCAGATGGCCTCCAGCTCGTCGCTGGTGTAGCGATGGGGCTCGATCTTGCGGTACTTGCCCAGGCGGCGGGCGGCGTCCCGCTCGGTGCGGAAGCACCAAGAGTCGGCGCTGGCGACGGGCTGGCCGTCCTGGTTGGCGAAGCGCACCTCGTAGATCTGCTGCACGGCCCGGCCGGAGAACTCGCTCCGCTTGAGGATCACGTCCTTGAGGAGGGCCTGGGTGGTGATGGCGTCGTCCACCCGGATGGGGCGGAACCAGCGCCAGTTGGTGCCGGCGAACATGGCGTGGATGCCGGGCAGGCCGCCGACGTAGCCGCCGACGACGCGGCTGGTGGCGTAGAGGAAGGAGGGCGGGGCCAACAGACAGCCGTGGTCGGTCTGGCGGGCGTAGCCCTCGTCCAGCCACAGGAGGTTGGGGTCGCCGATACCCAGGGCGAAGTTGCGGATGGCGTCGCGAGTGGCCACGCGCACGTAGGCGTCGTCCTCCACGGCCTGGCCGATGCGCCCTCGCAGGTCGTCCAGGGCCTCGGCGGTGATCTTGGGGAAGCGTTGGGGGGTCATGCTGGTTCAGCCCGTTTGCGGTCGCGCAGGAAGGCGCTCAGGGCGAGGATGTTGCCCGTGTAGCCGGGCTCGCGGCTGGCCAGCCAGAGCACCGCCTCGGCCGCCGTCTCCGCCTTCTCCCAGCCGGAGGTGTCTACACCGGGGTTCAAGTAGACGAAGCCCTCGCTGGCGATGAGAAGGTCGATGCGCAGGCAGTTGACGGCCACCCCGTGGCGGGCCACCTCCGCGGCCAGGCCCGTCGTCAGCCTCTCTACGGCGGCCTTGGCCACGCCGTAGGCCACGCCCCACATGCCCTCGGTGTAGGCGGCCAGGGAGGAGATGTTGATGATCGAGCCGCTTCCCCGCTCGACCATCGCCGGCAGGAAGGCCCTGGTACACAGATAGGTACCCCGCAGGTTCACATTCATCACCAGGTCCCAGCGCGTCACCGGCACATCCAGGAAGGAGCCGGGAGCACTGATGCCAGCGTTGTTCACCAGGATGTCCACCCGTCCGAACTCCGCCAGGGCGCGGCGGGCCATGGCCTCGACCTCCTCGTCGCGGGTGATGTTCAGGGGGATGGCCAGGGCCCGGCGGCCCAGGGCCTCGATCTCCCGCGCCGTCTCGTCGATGGTGCCCGGCAGCTTTGCTGGGCTCGCCTCGGTAGAGCGGGCCGTGCAGACGACGTCGGCGCCAGCGGCAGCGAGGGCCAAGGCGATCGCCTTGCCAATGCCCCGGCTGGCGCCGGTGACGACGGCCACCCTGTCTCGCAGTTCGACCCGTTGTTTCATCCGTTGTGAGTCTCAGAGCGGCCAGAGGCGCACCGGGCGCACCTTCAGGCGGCCGCGGGTAGCCTGCACGTCCAGGACTGTGCGGGTGCCGCGCCGGTGGAAGAAGAGGTCCGCTTCGCCCCGGCCTACCCGCAGGTTCCTGACCTGCACGCTGTCCAGCCAGTAGGGTAGGCGCGGCCGCACCACCAGCAGCTCGCCGGCGGGAGCGTTGGGTACGAGGCCGAGGATGGCCTGGAGGATGATAGGGAAGGCGCCCGCTGCCCAGGCCTGGGGACGGCAGGCCACGGGATAGGGAACGGGCGTGTGGTGGGTGGAGCGAGCGGTGCCGGCGAACAGCTCCGGCAGACGGTAGTACCGGAACGAGCGGGCGGCGTCGAAGAGAGCGGTGGCCACCTCGTTCAGCTCGTCCTCGAACCCGTACTTCTTGAAGCCCATAGCGATAAGGGAGTTGTCGTGCGGCCAGACGGTGCCCAGGTGGTAGCCCAGGGGGTTGAAGCGGCTGCACGTGGCACTGAGGGTGCGGATGCCCCAGCCGCTGAACATGTCGTTGCGCATGAGGCCCTCGACGACGGGGGCCGCCAGGCGACGGTGGACGATCCCTGTCCACAGGGCCTGGCCAGGGTTGGAGGTGATGGCAGCGGCCGCCTGGCCGCCGCCGTCGAGGGCCAGAGCGAAGAAACGCTCATCCTCCAGCCAGAAATCGCGGTTGAATCGGCGCTTGAGCTGAACGGCCTCGCGGGTCAATCGCTGGGCCAGCTCTGGGTCTCCCAGGGCGGCGAAGACAGGGGCCAGCTTCCTGCGCGCAGCATAGACGTAGCCCTGCACCTCTGCCAGGGCTATCGGCGGCTTGATCAGGGTGCCGTCGGCGTTGACGATGGCATCGCCCGAGTCCTTCCAGCCCTGGTTGACCACCCCCCGGGGAGAGCGCTTCTCGTACTCCACGTAGCCGTCGCCGTTCATATCCCCGTACACTTCCAGCCAGTTCAGAGCCGCTCGCAGGTTGGGCTCCAGCTCCCGCAGCAGTTCCAGGTCGGCCGTCCAGGCGTAGTACTCGCCGGCGAGCAACAGGAACAGGGGGGTGGAATCGATGCTGCCGTAGTAGGGAGAGAAGGGCAGCTCGCTGGTAGCGGTCATCTCGCCCTGACGCCACTCGTGCAGGATCTTCCCCGGCTCTTCGTCTCGCCAGGGGTCGAACTTCTGGCCCTGCCAGCGGGCCAGCCCCTTCAGACAGTGGCAGGCGATCTCCGGCTTGTAAGCCAGGGTCTGCATGGAGACGATGGCGCTGTCGCGGCCGAACAGGGTGTCGTACCAGGGGGTACCCGCGGCCGGATAGCCACCTGAGTCTTCATCGTGGTTCCAGAGCATGCGCAGGTCGGAAAGGGCGCGCTCCAGAACGGCGTTGAAGAACTCGTGGTGAGTGAGGACGCGGGTGCTGCTTTCCAGCCACTGGCGATACTCCGCGGAGACGGTAGCGAAGCGTTCGACCCCCTGGGCGGCCTCGATCCGACCATTTATGGCCACCAGGAGACGGATGACGGCGCTCTCGCGATGGCCCAGGGAGAGGCGGAAGGTCGTTGTGCCATCTTCGATAGAGAAGGGAGCTGGCGAGAAGGTGATCATCGTTTCCCGCCTGCGCCCATCGAGGCCCTTGTAGGCAAAGGCGATGCTGCTGTCTTCGATGCGCGGGGGCAGCAGCTCGCCCCGCTGCTTCCTCTCGCTTCCCCGCACCTCGAAGATGTCGGCGAAGTCGGCGCCCAGGCCGTAGACCACGTCGATGGTGATGGGAAAGACGTTGTAGTTGGTGACCCGCAGGGTTTCCTCCAGCACGTCCTCCACCACCCGCTGCCGCCGCACCTCGACGCTGCCGCGGGGCAGGATTCGCCCCTCCAGGCAGGGCATGGCGGGGTTGGTAAGCACCTGCTCCTCGCTAAAACCCAGCTCGGCGGTGGAGAGAAGAACGACGGGCTGAGCGGAGTCGAAGGAGAACTCATAGGTCGAGAGGTAGCGGGTGTCCGCATGGTAGAGGCCGAGGCCGTTGACGTCATCCGGCGGGACGTTGCCCGAAACATCGGTGAGAAGGAACAGGTCGCGCTCTCGGATCACCAGGGCATCGCGGATGTCCTGGATAGCCATGGGCTCGGCTTCAGGGAGATGACCTCTGTTGGTCGCCTTGGTGTCGCGCCGGGCTGAGGGCTTGGTCATGGATGAAAGACTAGCATCGCTAGCTTTCAGGGACAAGGGTAGGGCAGATAGGGGGTCTCACTAGGCCGTGAGGCCACAGTTCCGGGGAGACGGGGTGCCCTCTACCGCCAGACGGTTGACCACATCGCGTACGTGGGGGTGCCAGCGCACCAGGTCCTCGGCGGCTTGGAAGAGGGCGAAGGAAGGAACGGTGCCGCGCAGGTAGGCCACTCCCTTGTCCACCTCCACGCTGATCCGCCACGGCTCCTGCCCCAGGCAGTCCTGAAGGTGCTGGGCGATAAGCTGAGACAGCTTTCTCTCCTCCGGCAGAGAGGCGTAGGATACTCCCAGCTTGTTGAGCACCTGGCGAACGCCGCTCACAGACCAGGCCGCGTCCTCGGCATGCAGGCGCAGGGAAGGCCGGTCCACCGTCCCCGACAGCTCGACCACGCCCTCTTTGGAGCGCACAGAGATGGCCTGGCCTGCCAGGGAGGGGCGGTCTTCGACCGCCTGCCGCACCCTCTCGGCCAGCGCCTCGTCGTGGACGTGGGCGGCTGGCACGACCCGCAGCCGGTTGACCACCTTGCGCAGGCCGGGGGCCGAGGCAGCTAAGCGAGCGATGACCTTCTTCTGACCGTAGTTGTCAACGGAGCCATCAATATAGGCCACGCCCTCGTTCACCAGCACCCTCAGCGTCCGCACATCCCCAGGATGCTCCTTGACGAAGGTGCCAAGGATCGCTTCCTCCAACTGTCGGTCGGCGTGAGCAGCCACCATCGCCGATCACCTCCTTTACATAAGACGCACCACCAGCCGGATCATTTCAGGCGACCGCCACGCTGTCTGAGAAAGCTACCGAC
>JAUYDU010000191.1 GCA_030691665.1 Chloroflexota bacterium | reverse complement strand
ATCACTATCGAGGAGGCTCACAAGTTCCTTAGCCCCCAGGTGGCCGGCCAGACGGTGTTCGGCCAGATCGCCCGCGAGATGCGCAAGTACAACGTTACCCTCCTGGTCATCGACCAGCGGCCCAGCGGCATCGACTCGGAGGTCATGTCCCAGATCGGCACCAAGATCACCTGCCTCCTGGACAACGACGCCGATGTGGACGCAGTGTTGGCAGGCGTCTCCGAGAAGCGGGAGTTGAAGTCGGTGCTGGCCCGCCTGGAGTCGCGGCAGCAGGCCCTCATCTTCGGCCACGCCGTCCCCATGCCGGTGGTGGTGCGCACCGAGGAGTACGGCTCGGAGGCGTCCTACACCCGCTTCAGCGAGGGCCGTCCCTTCCGCGAGCGCCTAGAGGAGGTATACAGGGAGGGGTAGGCTATAGCTTCCGGTACACGTACCAGCGGCGGCGCTGGGGGTGCTTGGGGGGCGCTCCGGCCGGCGCCCAGCCCCGCTCGAAGTAGATCTCGAACACCTCGCCCTCGCTGGTCCGCACCCGGTAGTAGTTGCGGTGGTGGCGCAGGCGCCAGTTCTTGCGCAGCGGCTCCGCCAGCCCGAAGCCGTGGTCCTGCCACACCTCCAGCACCTCCGCCACCTCGTACTCCCGTTCACCCAGGCGAAACGAGACCGGCGCCTTCACCTCGCCGCCCGTGACCACCTCGATCTCGCGGCCGACGAACTCGCCCACCCGTCTGCCCCTCAGGAGATGCGCCGATAGGCGAACCACTTCGTCTTCTCGCCCCTGCGCTTCCCCTGCCGCCCTGAGGCCAGCCAATCGGCGTAGATCTCGAACACCTCGCCCTCGCTCGTCTTCAGCCGATAGTAGACGCGCTGGTGCTGAGAGCGGCGGTCGAGGTGCCCCCGGATCTCCTGGCCGAAGCCCTGGTCTTCCCACCGCCTCAGGACGTCGGCCACCTGGTACTCCTTGCGGCCCAGGCGGAAGGAGACGGGAGCAGCGGCAGCCTCCTCGCCGAGCTCCACCTCGATGGGCTTGCCGATGAACTCCACTGCCATGGGTGACCTCGCGCTGCTGAGCCGGCGGGCCTAGCTGCCCGGCGCCGGCGCCAGCCTGGGGATGAGGCGGCCGAACAGGCGGCGCACATCCCCTTCCTCCCAGCTCACCAGCAACTGGCTGGCCACGAAGATCGAGCTGTACGTGCCGCTGATGATGCCGATAAGCAGCACCAGCAAGAAGGTCTGAATCGTTACCCCGCCCAGGAGAAGGAGGGCGACGATGGTGACCACCACCGTCATGGAGGTGTTGATCGACCGGGCCAGCGTCTCGTTGAGGCTGGCGTTCACCACCTCCGCGAACTCCACCCCCGGATTGCGGCCCACGTTCTCTCGTATCCGGTCGAACACCACGATCGTATCGTGAACGCTGAAGCCGATCACCGTCAGCAGCCCGGTGATGAACATGGTGCTGATCTCGATGTCAAACACCTTGCCCAAGATGGAGAACAGCCCCACCACTACCACCACGTCGTGCAGCGTGGCGATGATGGCGCAGGCGCCGTACCGCCACGGTTTCGGCAAGTTACGGAAGGCGAAGCTTATGTAAAGGAGAATCCCCACTGATGCCGCTATCACCGCTATGGCCGCGTTGCGGCCGATCTCCCGTGAGACGATCTCGGAAACGGCGGCGAAGTCGCGAACGGTGAACGCACCGAACCGGTCGCGCAGAGCCCTCTCGATCTTGTCGCGGTCGCCTTCCGGAGCGGGGCCCACGGGCGGCGTCTCGGCCGCTCCCGCCAGTTCTCCCATGCGCACGATGAAGTCGCCCTCGCTGGTGCGCTGGACGCGGGCCTCCGGGTGGCCAATATCGGCGAGGGTCGTGCGCAGGTCGTTCTGGTTCACCGCCTGCTCGAACCGCACAGTGAAACTGGTGCCGGCGGCGAACTCGATCCCCGGGTTCAGGCGCGGCGGGACGAGCAGGGAGATGACACCCGGGATCAGAATGGCCAAGGAGAGGAGATAGTAGAAGCCGCGCCGCCCCACGAAGTCCAGGAACGTCGGTCCCTTGGCCGGCGAGGGGTTTCCGCCAGAGGCCGCTCCGCCTCGGGCGGGCGTCGGCGACATAGCCGCTGCCGCCTGGGCGGCCTGGCTGGGCGCGGCTCCGAACCAGCCCAGACGCCTGGCCGCCAGCGTTCCCACCGTCAATCGCAGGAAGGTGCGGGTCACGATTAGGGCCGAGAACATGCTCACCAGCACGCCGATGGCCAGAGTGATGGCGAAGCCCTTCACCAGGCTGGCCCCAAACTGGTCGGCGAACCACCAGAGGATGACGCAGGTGATCAAGGTCGATACGTTGCTGTCACGGATCGAACTCCAGGCGCGGTTGAAGCCTGTCTCGATAGCCGTCACCAGGCTACGCCCCGCCCGTAACTCTTCTTTCACACGTTCGAACACCAGGATGTTGGCGTCTACCGCCATCCCCACGGAGAGGACGAAGGCGGCGATGCCCGCCAAAGTGAGGGTCACTGGCCACAGCTTGAAGATCATCAGGACGACCGAGGTATAGGTGACCAGAGCCAGGCTGGCCAGGATGCCCGGCAGACGGTAGTAGAGGATCATGAAAGCGATGACAGCCAGGATACCGATCTCCCCCGCCTGCACACTCTTGCGCACCGAGTCGTCGCCCAGGGTAGCGTCCACCGTGCTCTCCTGGATGACCCGCAGGGGCACGGGCAGGGCGCCAGCGTTGAGCTGGATGGACAGAGTGCGCCCTTCATCTACGGACAGACCTTCGATCACGCCGTTGCCGCCCGAGATAGCCTGCTTGACCGTGGGTGCGGAGATCACTTCGTCGTCCAGAAAGATGGCCATGGGCAGGCCCACCAGGCGGGTAGTTATCTGCTCAAACAGTTTGCCTCCCTCGGAGTTGAACTTGAGCTCCACAAAGGGCGTGCCCAGCGAATCGAAGGTCAGGCCGGCACCCCCCGCCTTCAGGAAGCGGCCCGTGAGCACCTTCTCTTGCCCGTCGCTGCCCATCCCCTTGGCCGGTGCCCAGACCAGGCTGCCCATAGGCGCGGTGGCGCCGATGGGCTGGCAGAGGGTCAGGTCTCCGTTGGCGTCCCGGGCTATCGAGCTCACGCTGGCCGGGGCGGTGAACGTCTCACCGGCGTCGTTCTTGCAGAGGAAGTTGTTCCCCTGCTCGTCCCGCTGCGGCTCGCGAAACTCCAGCAGGGCGGTTTTGCCAATGAGATCCCGGGCCTCTTCCTGGCTGATGCCCGGCAGCTCTACCGCCAGACGGTTC
>JAUYDU010000433.1 GCA_030691665.1 Chloroflexota bacterium | reverse complement strand
GAGGTGCGCATCATCGCGGGCGACTACTTCAAGCCTGAGCACGCTCAGAAGTACCCCGACCTGTTCAACAAGGTCAATGGCATCATGAAGCTGGCCTCCGCCGCCCGCCAGAAGAACGATTTGAAGGCGGCCCAGGACCTGCTGGCGGCGGTCCAGGAGTTCGCAGTCATCTTCTGGGAGACCAAGGGCGTCAAGACCCGCAAGCAGCCGTCAGGCCACACCGTCGGCGGCGAGTTGGTCTATCCCGTGACAGCCTAAGCCTTCCGCTCAGGCTCCCTCACCCCCTGCGTCCCCCTCTCCCTCGTTCGAGGGAGAGGGGGACTTGTTGTGTGTAGGGGGCATAGAAACCAGCGCTCAGCCTGTGTTCGATATGAATCTCCGGCTGGCCCTCAGACTTTCACGCTCCGACGTTCCGAGCGGCCAGCGCCAGTCGTTGGTCAAAGGTGGCGAGGGACGCGCCCAATGCTCGAGCCAGGTAGAGGTAGCTGGCGTCGTAGGTGGTAATGTTGGCGTCTAAAGCAAGACGCAAGACCGCCACGTGGTCAACTTCGACCCAGTGGATGGGAAGAGCCAGGGCTGTCTGGAGTGCATCAGCGAGGATACCGAGTTCTTGTGGGTACGCCCTCGCCTTCCTCCGTGCGATGCTGGCAAGCTCGTAGGCCAAGAGGGAGGGCGCATATAGGTCGGAGCCCTCCATGACGGCGGCGGCTTCGTGAGCGCGAGGCTCGCCAAAGCACCACGCCGCTACCACGGAGGCGTCCAAGACTCTACCGGGAATCGCGCAACTCCCGGACCCAGGCGGTGGCCTCGTCCTCGGTCTTCAACCCGAGGGCCTTGATACGCCTGTCGGCCTCCTCAAGAGACAGAGTGCCGGGCCCGACGGCCTCCTCCAGGATGGCCATCAACTCGCCCTGGAGGGAGCGATGGTGGCGCTTCGCTCTCTTTCGGAGCTTTTCTACTATGTCATCGGGGACGTTCTTGGCCGATAAGTTGACAGGCACAAACTTCCTCCAAAACGCATCTATTTCAGATGCATTATGGAACCAAGACTGCCTACTGTCAACCTCGATTCAACTCCACTCTCGATATATCACCCCTATTCAGCGGCGTTCGAGTGACAGGTAGCAGCCTCCCTGGCGCTACTCGAACTTTCTGTGGCCTGACCTGGCGCCGAGGATGAGGCGACTGCTGGCTCAAGTCTGGGCACCAGGCGCGTAGTTGCGTGTCACCACCAATCGCCATCGCCAGGCTGGAAAACGTGACTGCCCAATTCCTGCCTTAGTTCCCAGGTTCCAACTCCTCTCGGCTTGAGAGGCCATCTCCACCGCCCGCCGTGCTGCTTCCCGTCTTCTAGCCAGAACCGTATCTCGAGAGTGACAGTACTCTCTTCAAGATTCGGGCTGGGATTTAGCACTATTTCTTTCATCTGGTACTTACCTGGTTGGTTTTCCTTCATCGGTTTGGCCCAATCCGTATCCGTGCCAACGCCAAGCCACCGATACTCGACCCCACCGGGTTGCGTCTGCGCTGTTATCTGGAACGAGCAAGCAAGCTTCAAATCACGTCCGTTGAAACCAGGACTCAGTCGGAATTCTGGGCCCCCAGCCCGAACTGGCCAAGGCGTCTGTGGTGGGGTAGCAGGCGAAGGATACCGCCTAGGAACCCATCCCGATGGAATAATGAGATCCTTGCCCAGACCAGCCGCAATCTCCTGGGCAAGAGGCACGGGATCCTCAAACGAGGTCACCCGAGTCCCTTGAATATGGTCATACAAGCCTCTCAAGTGGGAGGGGTCTGAGTATAGGAACCGACAACTGTCCCCCCTGCTGTCAACGCCTTTGCCGTGCCGGAACCCATAAAAATATCCGAATTCATGATGGGACCACACGCTTTGTGACACAGCATTGGGCGTTAAGAGAACCCAGATAGTGGAGGCGTTTTGAAGGGCCTCTTCTATCTGTTCCTCCCACTTGCCAGTCGCAATACTGCCCGGAGTTGCAAACACACTGAGACCACTGTACCGAAGAAGGGCGGCAATGTCTTTGCACAGCTCGTCGTCTAGGCTGGAGTGGCTTAGGAAAACATCCAAGCGGGTCTCGCGGTGCCGTGTCTCTTGCTCAGCGAGCCTCTGTACCTCCAGGTGGCCTTCTGGAGATGGCCACACCCCACCGAAGTCATAGGGCGCGGTCCCCATTACCCTTGACCAACTTACAAACCTAGACCTCTCTAGGATAGCAACAGCTTTATTCACTCGTCGGGGTGGTAGGCCAAGCTTCTCAGTCAACTCCTTCCCGCTCACCCTATACTTGCCTCGGTGCGGGTCGTTTTCCGCTTCAACCCACCCCACCAAGGTCTGCAACACGGCTATGGCGTCCCTATCTATCTCGGTGGGTTGGCCGTTCGCTTCCGACCGTTGAACTTCCAAGTGACCGCCTACCGTTGGTCTGACCATTTGGAAGTCGAAGGGAGCTGTCCCAGTGCTTCCGTGTGACTCGATGAATCCAGACTTCTCTAGAAAAGCCACGGCTAGATTGATGCGCTGCGGTGGCAACCCTACTTTTGTTGCCAGTTCCGGACCATGCACGTAGTAGTCGCCTCGTTGGTTGTCATCGGCCGACTTCTCCCATCGCACCAAGGCCCTAAGCACATCTGTTGCGTCTTTCTCTATCTCAGTAGCCAACACGAACCTCCGTACGGCGACCTGACGGCATCACCCATTGTGCCTTTGGAGCCAAGGTCGGATCTTGGTCGTGGGCCGTCAGAGATTCGAAGCGTGGCTTCATCTTAGGTCCCATTTCGAGCAGGTTCCAACAACACATCATTGTAGCAGGTCGGGTTTTAGTCGTGGGTACAAGTCGGAGTTTCGAGATGGGCTAGTGGGCTTTCAGGGTTGCGAGAGCAGCGACTGCGCCGCGGCCAGGGCGGCCTGGTGGACCAGCTTGAGGGGCACGCGCTGCGCCTCCGCCAGGCGGCGGCAGTCCTCGTGCTCAGGCGCGGCGTTGACCACGCGGCCCTCCAGGATGCCCAGCTTGATGCTGACTGGCCCGTAGGGCGTCGTGACCTGCTGGAACCGCCGCTCCAAGATGCGACGCTGCGCTGGGATGACGCGAATCCCTAGCGTGGTCGTCTCGCGGAAGAGTATCTCGGCCAGCGCGCCCTCCAGGTGCGGCGGCGAAATCACCTGGAACCGCAG
>JAUYDU010000424.1 GCA_030691665.1 Chloroflexota bacterium | reverse complement strand
CCAGGCAGCGGTCGCCCAGCTCGCGCAGCCAGCGGTGCTTGTCGATGAGCCCCAGGCGGTCGAGCACCTCGGCGTGGCCGACGTCGTGCCAGTAGCCGACGACGGCCGGTGGGTAGTCGGCCAGGAGCAGCTTCATCTCATCCACGTTGGGGATCTCGTGGAAGTGGTAGCGGTTCTCCAGTCCCAAGGCGACGCCGAGGGCAGCGGCGTGGTCGGCCAGCTCATGCAGGCTGGCCCTGGCCTGGGCCAGGTGGGCCGGCGCGCCCTCCGTCCGCAGGCGATGGCAGTCGGCGCGGAATCCGCCTCTGGCGGAGGCTCCGTAGCTGTTGGCCTGGCCGGCGTCGAACAGGCGGCGGAGCTCCTTCTCCGGCGGTAGGGCCTCGCTGCCCACGCCGCCCAGATGGAGCACCACGCAGGAGGCTCCGACCTTGGCGGCCCAGTCGATGGTGGTGTGGCCGAGGTCGACGGCCAGGCGGCGCTCCTCCTCATCCAGGGAGGCCAGATTGAGCTCGTCGCTCCAGCGGCCGTTGGCCGCCTTCACCCTGGGCACGGGGGCGTGGAGGCTGGGGAAGATGGCGTCGCCGGCCTCCAGCAGCTCGTCCAGACCCTGGGGGGCGACGGTGTAATTGATCTCGATGCGCGGGAAGCCCAGGCGGCGGACGGCCTGGACGAAGTCGCCCAGGTGGTGGAAGCGCCCCTGGGCCCACATGGTGGAGAGGGATACGTTAGCCATGGCTTGTCTTTCTAGGATATTTTCGTAGGTCACGGCCCCAGCCGTGACCGGGCACTAGGTAGTCGGGGCAGGGGCCCCGACCTACGGCTTATCTACTCAGGTGGTCGAGGCAGGGGCCCCGACCTACGGCTCATTTTGGGGCCCAGCAGGGAGAGGGCGAGGCCGCCCAGGAGGGCGGTGCTCAGGCTGAGGAAGAGGCCGGCCTCATCTCTGGCTCCGGCCGCTGGCACCAGGACGCCGCCGCCAGCGCCGCCGACGATGGCCAAGGGCAGCGTCATGAGAGCACCTCGGCCGCGACGGATCACGGCCGCCACCAGCCAGGGTATTAGACCTAGAACGGCCCAGACAAGGAAGAGAAGGGCCAGAAAGATGACATCGAGGTCTACCGCCATGGGGCCACTGTTAGCAGCGCCGGAGCCTGAAGGTCAAGAACAATTTGGTTGACCTCTGCGGGTTGAAACCCGCAGCTTCTGTCCAAGCCGCCCCGATTCATCGGGGCGGCGGAATCTATGCCCACTTTTCGGCGATGACCTTCTGGCCTTCCTCCACCAGGGCGGACAGATAGTCCTTCTCGTCGACCACGCGCACCACCTGGCCGGCGCGGAAGATGGCCCCCTTGCCCTTGCCGGCGGCGATGCCGACGTCGGCCTCGCGGGCCTCGCCGGGGCCGTTGACGACGCAGCCCATGACGGCCACGGTGATGGGCTTGCCCAGCTTCTGGAAGTGCTCCTCTACCTGATTGGCGAGGGGGATGAGGTCGACTTCGATGCGGCCGCAGGTGGGGCAGGCGATGATGGTGGGGCCGCGCTGGCGCAGGTTCAGGGCCCGGAGGATGTCGTAGGCGACCGGTATCTCCTCCTTGGGGTCGGCCGACAGGGAGACGCGGATGGTATCGCCGATGCCCTCGGCCAGAAGCAGGGCGATGCCAACGGCGTTGCGTATCGAGCCGCTGCGCAGGGTGCCCGCCTCCGTGATGCCCAGGTGCAGGGCGTAGGGCGTGCGGCGGGCGATCTCCCGATAGGCGGCCACGGTGGTGGGCACATCGAAGGCCTTGACAGAGACCTTGATGGCATCGAAGTCCATCTCCTCCAGGAGGCGGATCTCCCACAGGGCGGCGTCCACCATGCGCTGCCATTTGGGGGGAGGTAGCTCGCCGTCGCCCAGGGGAGGCAGGGGCGGCAGGCTGCCCTCGTTTACGCCCACCCGAATGGGCACCTGGCGCTCTTTGGCCGCCCGCACCACCGCGCGCACCTTCTCGGGGTCGCGGATGTTGCCGGGGTTGAGGCGCAGGCCGTGCACGCCCGCCCGCAGGGACGCCATCGCCAGGCGGTAGTCGTAGTGGATGTCGGCGATGACCGGTAGGGGCGAGTGGCGGACGATCTGGGGTAGGGCGGCGGCGGCGTGGCGGTCGGGCACGGCGACGCGGACAATCTCGCAGCCCAGCTCGGCCAGGTCGTAGGTCTGGCGCAGGGTGGCCTGAGCGTCGGCGGTGCTGGTGTTGGTCATGGATTGGACGACGATGGGGGCGTCGCCCCCGATCTGTACATCGCCGACTCGGACGGGCTTGGACTGGCGGCGGCGGATGTCCATTCGACAGGCTCAGGACAGGTCCATTAGCGGAAGAGGCTCTCCCCCCGCAAGATGCGCAGGATGTCGAAGTAGGTGATGGCGACGGCCAGGCTGATGATCAGGGCGAAGCCGATGAAGTGGACCAGGGCTTCCTTCTCGGGGGCGACGCGCTTGCCGCGCCGGACGATCTCCAGCAGGACGAACATGATGCGGCCGCCGTCCAGCATGGGCAGGGGGAGGATGTTGAGGATGGCCAGGTTGATGCTCAACAGGGCAGCGAAGTCGAGCAGGGGCCGGTAGCCCGCTTCGTCTACCACCTCGCCGGTGGCCTGGGCGATGCCCACCGGCCCGGCCACCTGGGGCGTGCCGCCCCCCTTGAACCACGAGACGACCTCGTTGCGGGCCAGGGTCAGGGCCTCGACGGTGGTCTGGACGCCCTTGGGGACGGCTTGCCAGGGGGGGAAGGCTTCCGATTCAGTCATTCCCGGATAGAGGGGCG
>JAUYDU010000393.1 GCA_030691665.1 Chloroflexota bacterium | reverse complement strand
CTGGATACGCCTGGGGAAGCGCGAGACGTTATCCTGTCTGGCAAGTACCTCTACGTGGCCGACTGGGGCACGGGGGTGGTCGTCATGGATGTGTCGAACCCGCTGTCGCCCCGACAAGTCGGCTCAATCCAGACGGAGGGGAAAGCGCAGGCCCTGTACCTGGACGGTGACCGCCTCTACGTAACAGAGTACCGCGGGCAAGATGCTCCTGACGCCGTCACTATGTTGAGCCTCGCCGACGCCGCTCACCCACGCCGACTTGGAGAGTACAGCTACCAGGATGTGGACTATGGAAACGCTACTCTCAAGGATGTGACCGTGCAGGAAGGATTCATGTACGCGCTCACGAGCTCAATCTCGCGCGGCGGGACTTACCTGCTGGTGGTCGACGTGCATGACCCTGCCTCCCCGCGCCTGGTAACCCGTTACGAGCGGCCATCCGTCGACTGGACAGACTGGACACAATTGGACAGCCTGGCAGTAGTCGGGAACTACGCGTACATCGGCGCCTACCCGTTCCCCGTGCGTGTGCTCACTGCCACGCCCCCTCCTCGCACGCAAGGGGTGCTGGTCCTCGACATCTCAGACCCCAAAGCGATAAAGGAGGTCGGGCGGGTGGAGTCATTGGTGCCAGAGAGAATGGTCCTGGCTGCCGGCCGTCTTTATGCCACTGACGGCGCGCACGTGGCTATGTTCGATGTGAGCGAGCCCTCCCAGCCGCAGCTGATTGACCTCTGGGACGAGACCAACAACATCTCCTCGCTCCAGGTGGCCGGGGGATTCGTCTACCTGACGCGCGGGTACGACAGCAGTTACCCGTCCCAACTCGCAGGGCTTATGGTCCTCGGCGAGCCATCGAACTAGGCGCCCATCTCGTTAAGTGACAATGGAGGTGAGTCATGCCCAGGCTCGGCGCTCTGGAGTTGCTTTCTCTATTCGTAGTAGCCGTGCTGTTCATCAGCCTGGTCGTCGGTGTGTGGATAATCGCTCTGAGACGCAGGTGACTACTCGGCACGGGAGGTATCATCAGGCCATGATTGGAGGGTGACGGCATGCTGCTGGCATCGAGATGGTGGCACGGGCTACTCGTGTTGGTCGGGCTTGCCCTTCTAGCCGCCTACGCGGCGTCAGCTGGCGCGCGGTCAAGGAGTATCGCAACCCCTTCACCTATGGCTACCATCGATTGCGCCGACCCCCTCAACTGTGCCCAATGCCGGACGGACGGAGGAGAGGCGACCCGTGACACCGTGCCCGCAAAGGGGTTCCTGCCGGGGCAGGTGATAGCCACCCTTCCCGTCTATCCAGGCGCTGTGGGGTCTGTAGAGATGCACGTGGGAAGCGGCCTGCCATCGTTCCCCAACGAGGTACCCGTCTGCCGCGGCCCCAGATGTCCTGGGCTAGAGACGGCCTCGGCCCTCTACACCTCGGACGCAACGGCGGACGACGCCTTTGCCTGGTAGCAGGACAAGCTCACGGCGCTGGACTATGAGCGGCATGGAGGAGGCTTCGCTTATCTTTCGGACGGCAGGCAGAAATCGACGGCCGTCTTCATCTCTCCCGATATCCCGACGCTCACCGTACAGGTGCATCTCTACTACCAGCCGGATCGGGGTTACTCGCCGAGCTTGTTTGAGATCCTCGTCACGTACATGGTGCCGCTTCCACGGCCAGCAGGCTCGTACCTTCCGCCTGACGTCTCCCGCATCGATGTGACCTACTCGCCGGGTGGCGATTCCCTATCGACTTCAAGGGCCATCACCGACTCCGCCGTCATCCGAGAGCTTGTGCGCATCGTGAACCGTATGCCGGTGCGGGCGGACTGGTTATCCTGGTGTTCACCTGGCACGGACTCGCCTCCTACCGCTACACTGGTGTTCCAGTCGAACGCGGGCGCTATGACGGTCAGCGAAATCAGAGGATGCCCGTTCCGGGTGGAGGTGGAGCGCTACCCAGACCTGGAAGATTCCCACAACCGTTTGTGGGACGCGGTCGAGAGGCTGGTGGGTGTGGACGACGGTGTGGAGGGTGGCCAGTCGAGTGAGAACGATGGGAAGCTGCCGTCGAGGATAGGCCCCACTCCAGCCCCTACCCCTACGCCCCAAAGGTAGGCATGGGTTTGAGCGGAAGGAGCGTGTGGGAATGTCGATTCTAACGCATTCGAGGTTGAGGCCTTGGCCCGTGGTCATCATGGCCCTCGTGGGCGTCGCGATGGCAATCGCCTGCGCCCCGGTCGCCACGCCCGTCCCGTCTCCCAGTCAGGCTTCGAGTCCCACGCCCATGCTGGCGCCAACGCCGACACCGGCAGTGGACAATTCACTCTCAGCCACACCGCCAACCCAAACGCCCGAACTCTCCCCTGGTTCCACCGGCTCCGTCGTGGCAAGCGACATACCCTCAGACTCCGCCTGCGTGGAAGCCCGGATGCCCCCGCTCCACATTCAGGGTCCTGGGGAGCATCGTGGCAGCGTCTGCGGGCTGGATGCGGGCGAGCGCGTAACCCTTCAGGTTCGGCGCTATGTGGCGAGCGAGGAGTTGGGGGAGGTGCTGCTGTCTTTCGATGTGGGCAACGGGCCCTGGGAGCGCACGGGCGTCAGTTTGGAGCCCGGCCAGTACGAGTTGTCCGCCCAGGTGCCAAGCCCCTCCTATGCGCCGACCGCGTCGTACATTCTCATGGTGCCCGAACAAGGCGTGGTGTGGCGGGCCGACAAGCGTACCTTTCGGTTCATACGTTGGGACAGGGCCGTGGAGGAGACAGGGATGCCGTTCTGCGGCACCCCAGGGCCCTACGTTCCACCCACGACTCCACCACCGCCGCCAGGTCCAGGCATCAAGCCCGCATGTGGCGCTATTCCAACCCACGCGATGGTCAACAACTCAGAGGTGAGCGGCTCTTCCACGGGCCTGGCATCGGGGGAGCAACTCACCGTCTCCCTCTACCGCCTGCCTCTTGTCGTTGGGCGCTGCTATGCTTACGGGTTCCCCTCCCAAGAGCCTACCTGCATCCCTGGCCCCGAGCGCGAACCCCAGGAGAGTACACCTGACACGGAAGGGCTTGAGCTGGTGGCCACGTTCGAGACGTCAGGACGCCGATGGGGGCTGGCAGGCACTGACCTCACGCAAGGAAGGTATCTCGCAGTCGTGGAGGCGGAAGGCTATCTAGTCACGCCCGCGGCCTATGCCGTGGATGTGCCGTACATGCACCTGATGTCGGCCCGTGTGGCCGGCCTGGACTTCACCTTCGAGCGGGTTGTCGAGGATAGCTTGACTGGGGGAACTCCAGCACCCGCCCCGTTCATCAGGGAGCCGATAACGTTAGAGCAGGCCAGGGAGGTGGCCAGCACCTATCCCCTCGTACCCACCTACGTGCCAGATGGACTGGTCCTGGACCACGTATCCAAGCTCACCCTGAAACAGAATGGCCGGGTCAGCATAAGTCTCCGCTACGAGGGGGAGCCTGTGGGTTCCATGCTCCTCATTAGCTCTGAGGCCCGCGAACTGTCGTTTACCAGGATCTATGTACCACGCGTCACCACGGACATTGGTCCACCCGGGCTCCGATGGTTAGATTCTGGCAGCCTCAGGTTGTGAAGTCAACACCTCCCTTCTGTGGGGCGAGAGCCTCTCCCTGTAGCTCGTC
>JAUYDU010000280.1 GCA_030691665.1 Chloroflexota bacterium | reverse complement strand
CCGGTCATGTCTACCGGGTGGAAGTCACAGCGGAACTTGTAGGTGCCCGCCTGGTCGATGGTGAACTCCAGGCTCGCCTTCTGGCCAGGGTTCACTACGTTGGGATCCGACGCGACGTCGTCGCCCGACTGGAACTGGTTGTCGAGGCCCGCCTGGCGCATGTTGTGGACGGCCACACCTTTGTTGACCAGGTTGATGATGACCTTCTGTCCGGGTCGGGCGGCAAGCTGGTTGGGACGGAAGAAGTTGTCCCCCATCTCCACGTCGTAGGTCACCTCCGGCCCGGCCGGCGGCGTGGCAGGGGCAGCGGGTGTCGCAGTGGCCGCCGGCCCGCCCCGAAACACCTGACCGCAGGCCCCCTTGTTCAGGAAGGCGGGGTCATCGACAGCCGGCGGAGGCGGCAGCTCGAACTGCTCGTCCAGGTGCTTGCTCTCCTCGATCTCCTTGGCCCAGGCGTCGCCGGCGTTAGTCGTTATCAGAACCATCAACTGGCGGATCTGCTCGTCGTTCAGGGAGCCGCCCTGATCTACGCTCCAGGCCGGCATTACCCTCCCCACCCGGCCGCAGCGGATCGTGTCCCTGAACTTGGCCTGGAGGGCCGCCAGCTCGCTGGGATCGGTAGGCCGATTCGCCTCCAGGTTCAGAGCGAACCCCGGGAAGCTCGGGTCCTCCAGGGGGCCGCGGCCCTCCTTGCCGTGACAGGCGCGGCAGTTCTGAGCAAACAGCTTAGCCCCTCTCTCGGCGGCCTCCTCCAACTGGCGCTCTTCGGCGTCGCTGGCCCGAACGGGGTCCCAGGCGAAGTAGATGCCAAAGGCCAGCACGGTGAGGAACAGCAGGGCCACCATAATGTCGATCTGCTTCCTGGTGTTCATCAACTGACCCTACGCTGAAGGTCCCGAGTAGGGTACGGCCCGCTTCGGGTTATCCGACCCACCCTTGCTTATCTTCCCCGACTGGACAGTGACGTCCCCAGTGGGCTTCACCTCGATGGCCATCGTGTCCAACGAGCGGGGGGCTGGGCCGAACACCAGCACGCCCCCCTCCTTGGTGTAGGTGGAGCCGTGGCAGGGACAGCGAAACCAACCCTTCCTGCCGGCGAACTCGAAGGTCGACCGCCAGGGGACAGTGCAACCCAGGTGAGGACACTTCTGATACAGGGCCAGCAGCCCCCCGGGCGATTCGGCCTCGCCGGGGGCCAGATTCACCAGCCAGAACCTGCCCTCGGGTACCCGCACCGGCTCATCGCCCGGCTTGGGGATCTTGGCGGCGCTTACGTCCACGGCTGCGCCGAAGCCCTTGACGCCGAGCGGCCACAGGAAATCGAGGCCCAGGCCACCGAAGATGGCAGCGAGCAGCGCTCCCAGGGAGCCCCAGAAGCCGGCCAGGATGAACGCGCGCCGATGCAAGACCGCCCGTGGCTGAGGAGCCGCCAAAGCCCACTCCGTATCAGCCTCGACCGGCAGCGGGGCTTCCCGCCGAGCCGCCCTCAGCGCGGAAAGGCTCACCTGGGCCCGGCCCTCTGCCATCCGCCACATGCCGTCTGCCCGCCGCTCGCTGGGGCTGGGCGCCTCCGCCGCCGCCTCAGACGGCTCGCCGCCCCGCCTGAGGCGGGCCTCGTCTACTGTGCGCTCGTCGTCCATCCTTCTCGACCTGCCTTGTCCCTTATCCAGGGTCGACCTTGACGTCCCAGGGTGGGACCAGCGCCTGCCCCTGGCCCCGGAAGAAGCTACCAACGATGGTCAGAGTGAGATAACCAGCCATCACCCCGGTAAACATCACAATAAACACATCGTGACGATTCCGCACCCAGCCCAAGCGCCACTGAATAGCGATAGCCAGCACCGCCAGCAAGAAGACGAGACTGAGGGGGATGACCTGCTCGGCCATCGTCGCTGGCAGGTTGATGTTCATGCCGTGCCACGGTATCCAGCCCACGTCGTTGAAGGGGATGGGGATGTGGGAGAAGTCCTTGGGCCAGTCCAGCTTGCCGATGCTCCATTCCCAACGTTTAGCCACGTCCTTCATGCTGAGGAAGCCCTTGCCCACCTCGAAGGTGGCCGTCTCGAACACCCCAGGCGACACCTCCTGCGAGACCTGCTCCTTGACCGGAACCAGGCCGGGGAACCAGCGGGTGATCCGCTCGAACTTGCCCGCGTCGAAAAGGACGAGAATCCAGGTAACCACAACGGAGTAGATGGCGGTGAACACAGTCATCCGCCCCGAGTTCTTGGTGCCGAACCAGACGCCCTCCCCCTCGTGGCCCCGGTCGATGTAGGGGATAACAGCAAAGAAGACCAGGGCAACGGAGGGAAGGAGGACCCCCGCCCAGGCCTTGTCCATGTGCGCCAGGAGCTCCTGGAGGTTCAAGAAGTACCAGGGCGCCTTGGACGGGTTGGGAGTGACGTCGGGATTGGCCCGGTTGAGGAGTGGCGCATCGATAAGCACGGAGAGGATGATGAAGGTAAGGGTGAACAGGACGGCGACCACGAACTCGATGAACACGAGGTCCGGCCACACCATCACCTCCTCTTCCCGCTCCCGCTTGGGCCGGGGCCGCCCCACCGCCACCGGCCGCCCCTCTACCGGCGGCGGTGCCTCCGCCAGCGGCCGCTCGATCACTTCCTCTATCGCCACCAGATTCTCCCCAAGCCCACCCCAAACCTACAGCGGCCGCGCCATGCCACCGTCCCGCCGCACTCGCCAGAAGTGCACCGCCATCATGATCGCCGCCAGCAACGGCAATGCCAGGACGTGCAGGGTATAGAAGCGGATCAGCGCCGCCTGTCCGATCTCGAAGCCGCCGAACAGGACGAACTGCACCTCGTCGCCGAAGTAGGGCGTAGAGCCGGCGATGCCGTGGCCTACGGTAATGGCCCACAGGGCTAGCTGATCCCAGGGCAACAGGTAGCCGGTGAAGCTCAGCAGCAGCGTCAGCACCAGCAGCACCACCCCCACCACCCAGTTGAACTCCCGCGGCGGCTTGTAGGCCCCAGTGTAGAACACCCGCATCATGTGCAGGAAGACTAGAATGACCATAGCGTGACCCGTCCAGCGATGGAGGTTGCGCATCAGCATGCCGAACCTCACGTT
>JAUYDU010000266.1 GCA_030691665.1 Chloroflexota bacterium | reverse complement strand
CGCCATCGCCAGCCTCCGCTGCGCCAAACAGCTTTCTTGGCCCGCGCAATTGTTGAAGTGGACCCCATTATTAAGACAGGGAGGGGGCCAAGATAAGAGAGACTCCCGCTGGGTTCTGGAGTCTGTCCACCTCTGGCAATGATACCACGCGCTGGCCGGTTAGCCACCCTCCTTCCTGGTCCACTGAATCCGTAGCCCTCACATCGGCACTCGCCGCTCAGACACCACCCTGCTGCCCGTCGCCATGTCGTGGTGCACAGAATACACCAGACGGCTTCTTCTCGTCACGGAAGACCTTGCTGGGGGCACCGGGTAGTCTGCGATCTGCCGCGCCGGCCCGGTGTCGTCAGCGCCCACTGCCGGAATTCCCACGAGAGGACAAGAGCTGCTGGAGGCTGGGAATTAGGTTGGGTCGTAGAAGGTTCGAGCAGCGTCGCCAGTGGGGTGCCTGGCGACCGTCGTACCCATCCCTGTGCTCCATCGCCACGGGGTTGACCGGAACGTCGCTGGCCCGCCTCCAGGAGCCGCGTCGCCCAGAGACACATTGGCAGACATCTGGCATACGCGGGTGGTTGTCCTCACTACTATTGGGAGCTTCAGCTCTTCCGACAGTCTGAAGGCCTCAAGGACCATGTCCTTTGACTCTTGGGGGTCAGCGGGTTCCAGCACCAGCGTTTCGGCCATCTGCAGGGCGAGCCGGGAGTCCGGTTCCGTTGCGGAACCCGTCCCTCCCGGATCATCGCCCACGACCAGAACGAGTCCGCCCCGGCAGCCGGCGTAGGCCATGGTCATAAGCGCGTCCAGGGCAACGGTTGGCCCCACGTTCTTCACCACCGCCATGGCCCTGCGACCCGCAAGAGAAGCTCCCCACGCCTCTTCCAACGCTACCTTCTCGTTGGTCGCCCAGTGAGGCGCCGCCCCCTGATTCTCGGGTAGTTGGGCCAGCGTCTCCAGGATTCTGCTGATAGGGGCGCCTGGGTACGAAGTGACCAGCGCCGCCCCCGCCTCAAGGGCGCCGCGAGCAATGGCAACGTCCCCGGCCAGCGTGGCCTTCCTGTGCCGCTCCTCGTCGAACATGCCAGCCTCCTGTCGAGCACACCTACCTTGCGCTTGCGCTACACATCGCTTCAGCCTCCATCATACCAGGAGGCTGTGTGCCTCTTATCCCTGGCCCTGTGAGTGTGCGACGCGTCATCAGGTGCAGTGGAAGGCCTGGCGAAGGGCGTTCCCCTCCCGGCAGGTCATTGCTGGGGCCAGCGGAGTTGCGGGTGGATCACATGCGCGGCCCGTGGTAGCGCCTGCCAAGCTGCCAGCTCCTTGGCCGTCCTGCCGCGGGCCTTGTCACGGCCTCTTCGTGGCCCTCCGGGCCACAAAGATAGCAGTTGCCAGGGAGAGGAGCGTCCCCAAGCCATAAGGGAGGACAGCCTCGCCAGCAGCGCCGACCAGGATGCCGGAACTGGCGGCTCCGGCGATAGCCCCCAGCGAAAACACGGCGTAGAACACGGCAAAGGCTCTGCCCCTCCTGAACCCTGGGGCAGCGTCGGCAACGGCGGCGTTGGAGGCCGGGAACACAAGCCCGAAACCCAGACCGAAGAGGGCCATGGCCAGCCAGGTCACAGCAGAAGCAAGCGGGACGGAAAGGAGCGCGAGGGCCATCCCCACCAGGATAAGCCCCGCGGAGGTCGGCCGGGCCGTCCCCACCCTGTCAGACGCCCGGCTCAGCGGACTGGCCATGGCTGCCACGGCCACCAGGGAGAAGACCGAAAACATGGCCCCCGCGCTGGCCTTCCCATAGCCCACGGCCTCCAGCCTGAGGGGGATGTGCGCGGTCAGGACACCCAGCCCTGCCATGAGCGCAAAGGCCGCGGCGCAGGGTGAGAGGAGAGCGCGTAGCGCCAGGGGCTCTTCGGCGCCCTCCCGGCCGAGACGGGTCATGGGCACGACCCGCAACAGGGCCACAGACATGAGAAAGGCCAGCACAAACAGACCGGCCACCAGGAAGAACACGGGGTGGAAGCCCCAACGGGCACGGATGAGGCCGCTGCTGGCCGGAGCTACGACGGCCGCGAGGCCGATGAGGGACCCCGCCAGGCCCATAGCTCGCCCACGGGCACCCTGGGCGGAGATGTCGGCCACCAGAGTAAAGGCGGCCGGAGTCACCATACCCACCGCCAGCCCGTGGAAGGAGCGCACCAGGAGGAGATGAAGAGGCGTGCTACTCAGGGTGTACAGGAGCAAGGCCACGGACGCCGCCAGAGGTCCCACCGTGAGAGGCAGGCGGCGGCCACGAGTGTCCGCCAGGTACCCGGCTACCAGGTTGCCTACCAGGTTGGTCAGGGAATACGCAGCGACGATCAGGCCGACGAGGGCCGACGAGGCTCCCAGGGACTGGGCGTACGGGGCAGTGAGAGGCAGTTGAGAGAACTGGTCAAAGAAGGCTACCCAGATCACCACGCCGGCCGCCAGCCCCACCGCGCGAACCCGGCTCTTTTTCATGGCAAGCAGCCCGCTGCGACTGCCCCGTTGTGTCCGCACTGCCTGCCCTGGGCCTCTAGCCGCAGCCGACGGGCCTGCCCGTCAGTCTTTCCCATCGAGCGCAGTAGCATTGACCCCGACAGGTCACCCCATCGGCGATGGCGCCCCAACTCCCCGCTTCGTGACGACCTCGCCAGAAGGTACAGCCAGCACTCGTCGCCTCGGACGAAGCTGGCAACCTGGGGCCTGCGGGTGTCTAGGCCAGACATCCGATGCTGACCAGGTAGACGGCAGACTCCTGCTTCCCGTCGACCTCCACCATGCGGTTCACCTCGTCGTCGAGAAAGGCCCCGATGCCACAAGGCCCAAGGCCCAGGGATGTAGCTGCCAGATAGAGGTTTTCTCCCAGGTGCCCCGCGTCCAGCAGGACGTACCGGTAGCTCCGATCCTGGTACTTCCACCGGGTACGCTGGA
>JAUYDU010000189.1 GCA_030691665.1 Chloroflexota bacterium | reverse complement strand
CAGCGCTGATAGCCCCCGGCGGGGACGTGGGCATTATAGCGCCTGCGTTAGCTTGGGGGCAATCGCCGGCTAGTTGGGGGAGATGTCGTTGAGGCGCAGCGAGAGCACGCGGGAGATGCTGTCCTCGCCCATCGAGATGCCGTAGATGCTGTCGGCCACCTCGATGGTGCGGCGGTTGTGGGTGATGACGATGAACTGGCTGCGCTGGGCCATCTCCTGGAGGGCGGCCACGAAGCGACCGACGTTGGCCTCGTCGAGCATGGCATCCACCTCGTCGAGGACGCAGAAGGGCGAGGGGTTGGCCTGCAAGAGGGCGAAGAGGAGGGCGACCGCCGTGAGGGCCTTCTCACCGCCGGAGAGCATGCCCAGGCTTTGCAAGCGCTTGCCCGGCGGCTGGGCGACGATATCCACGCCGGCGCTGTGGTAGTCATCGGGTGTGGTGAGCACTAGCTTGGCCTGGCCGCCGCCAAAGAAGGTGGTGAAGTAGCGGCTGAACTGCTCGGCGACCTGGTGGAAGGTGGCCCCGAACCGCTGGCAGATGACCTCATCCAGTTCGTCGATGGCCTGAAGGAGGGAGCGTTCGGCCGTCTCCAGGTCGGCTAGCTGGACGGTGAGGAAGGTGTGGCGCTCCTTCAGCTCCTCGTAGTCGGTCTCGGCCTGGGGGTTGACGGGGCCCAGGGCTCGGAGCTGGCCGCGCAGGCGCTGGATGCGCTCCTGCATGGTCTGGGGGTCGATGAGGGCGCCGCCGGCTATGGGCGGCAGGCGGCTCGTCTGGCCATTGGTCTGGCCGTTGCCATCGCCGTCACCGAGGCGCATCCAGGCAGGCACGCCCTCCGCGCGGGCGGCTTCCTCGGCGATGCCCGCCACTACGACCTCGCCTCGGTGGGTGACCGTCAGGCCGTCGGCCTCGATGCGCTGGCGGAGGTTATCGAGATCCTCGCGGCGGTGGCGCATCTCTGCCTCCGCTTCCAGCCGCTGCCGCTCCGCCTGGAGGAGGCGGCTCTGGGCGGCCGCGACCTTGGCCTGGGCCTCACGCTCCTGGTCCTGGAGGGTGGCGATGGCCTGCTGGGCGGGGTCCACCTCGCGGGCATAGCTCTTTAGCTCCTCCGTGAGCTTCTCCACGTCTCGCCAGTCGGCGTCGACGTTGTCGGTGAGCGATGTGCTCTCTAGCTCGATGCCGCGCAGCTCGGCCTGCTTGGCGGTCATCTGGGCGTCCAGCTTGGACAGGGTGGCCTGCCGGGTCTCGCGCAGGAGGGCCAGGGAGCGTAGCTCGCCGTCCAGGGAGGCGACATTGGTGCTGGCCTCGGTGACCTTCTGGAGGAGGGCCTGTCGCCGCTCGCCGAGCATGCCGCCGGCCGAGCGCAGGTACTGGGCGACCTCCTGAGCCTCGGCGGCCTGAGCCAGGAGGCGCTCCTTCTCCTCCTCCAGGCGCTGCCCTTCCAGGGTCAGAGAGGCCGCCTGCTGGGCCGAGCGCTGCTGGCTGGTGATCAGCCAGCGCATCTCGCCCCGGAGCTGAGCCAGGAGGCGACGGCCCTGAGCTATCGCGTCCTGGGCCTTCGCCCGCTGCTCCTGGATGGTCATGAGCGTCTCCGCTGTCTGATGCAGGGCGCTCTCGTCCTCGCCGGCGCCGGTGCGCAGCCGTTGCAGCTCCTCTTCGGCCGCCTCGCGAGAGCGAGCTATCCTCTCGATGGCGCGGGGGATCGAGGCCAGCTCCTGGTGGCGGGTGAAGACGTTTCCCTCGCTGGTGGGGCGGCCGGTGCTGATGGAGCCCAGGGGATGGAGGAGGATGCCATCGCGGGTGACGACGTTGCCCATGCCCCGGCGCAGGACACGCAGGGCTGTCTCCAGGTCGTCCACGACGATGGTGCGGCCGAGGAGGGTATCGACGAGCTTGCGATAGCGCTCCTCGCACTTCACCAGCCGGCTGGCCACGCCGACCACGCCCCGCTCCTTGACGATGTTCAGGGGGTAGAGCTCCTTGAGGCTGTCCAGGGGGAAGATGACTACTCGCCCCACCTCTTGCTTCGCCAGATCCTGGATGGCGGCCAGCGCGTCCTTCTGGCGCTCCACCAGCATCGCCTGGAGGTTCTCGGCCAGGGCGGCCTCGATGGCTCGGTCGAGGCCCTTGGGCACGCGGATGATGCTGCTCACTACACCCAGGAGGCCGTGCACGGGGATGTCGGCGGCCTCCAGGATGGGGGCGGTGGTGGCGCGGGTGCGGGCGTCGTGGGCTTGCTGGGCGTCGGTGAGGACGTTGAGGCGGGCCTGGAGGCGCTCCATCTCCAGGTCGCGAGAGCGGCAGCTCTCCTGCAACGCCAGGAGGGACGCCTGCTCCTTGGCGATGCGGCTCCTCAGGGCATCCTGCTCCTGAAGGGCGGCCGCCATCGCCTCGTTCAGGCGCTTCTCCTCGGCCCGATGGGCGCTCAGGTCGCGGGCGGCCGCCGCCATCTGGGACACCAGGGCACGGCGGCGCGCCTCCTGCTGAGAACGCTCCTCGTCCAGGAGCGAGCGGGCGTCGGCGATGTTGCGCAGGCGTGCTTCGGCGTCGCTGACGGCGGCGCGGCCACGGGCAGCCTTCTCCTCGCCGGTGGCCGCCTGGCGCTGCATGCCGGAGGACTCCTGTTCCAGGCTCTCCATCTCTTGCTGGGACTGGCTGAGGACTCGGCGGCTCGTCTCCAGTTCCTCCTCCAGGGCGACGCTGCGGCGGCTCTCCTCCACCGAGGCCCGCGCCAGATTCAGCATCTCCTTCTCCATCGCCTCCAGCTCGATCTGAAGCTGCTGGCGGCGCCCGATGACGCCGCCATGGCGCTGGCGGGCGGTGGCGATGCGCTCCTGCACGAGGGTGATCTGGTCGCTGAGGCGCTGGCGCTGAACGGCGCGGTCGCTGATGGCCGAGCGGCGGCTGGCCAGCTCCTCCCGCACCGCCGCTAGCTGCTCATCCCAGGTCTTGATCTCGGCCTCGGCCCGCGCTTCTTCCTGGCGGGAGCGCTCCAGGGATCGCTGGGCTGCCGCCAGGGCCTCCTGCTCCCGCTGCCAGAGGTGGCTGTACCAGGCTCGCAGGGCGTCCGTCAGCTCCTGCGACAGCTCTCCGTGGCGGGCCGCCCGCCGCGCCTGCCGTTCGAGCTGGGAGAGGCGAGGGGCTATCTCGCCGGCCAGAAGCTGGACGCGCTCCATGTTGTCGCGAGTGGCGGCCAGGCGGGTCTGGCCTTCTTCGATCTTGAGGCGATAGCGCTGGACGTCGGCGGCCTCCTCTAGGAGGAGGCGGCGCTCCTCGGGGCGGAGGCTGAGGACCGTCTCCACCAGCCCCTGGCCGATGATGGCGAAGCTGCTCTGGCTGGCGCTGGCCCGCAGGAAAAGGTCGGTGACGTCCTTGAGGCGGACCCGCTTGCGGTTGATGAAGTAGTCGCTCTCGCCCGAACGGCGAGCGCGGCGGGTCACAGCTACCTCGGCGAAGTCGAGGGGAAGCCACCGGTCGCTGTTGTCCAGGGTGATGGTGACCTCGGCGGCGTTGGTGGCCGACCGGCGGGAGCTGCCGGCGAAGATGACCTCCTCCAGCCGGCGAGCCCGGAGCAGGCGGCCACTCTGCTCGCCCAAGACCCAGCGGAGGGCGTCGGCGACGTTGCTCTTGCCCGCGCCGTTGGGGCCGACGACGGCAGTGGTGCCCGGCCCGAACTCGAAGGCCGTGCGGCTAGCGAAGCTCTTGAATCCCTGAACGTCCAGTCGCTTCAGATACATAGCTCACTCGGCGGCGGCTATTGCCCCCAGGGCCTGCTGGGCGGCTTTGCTCTCCGCCTCCTTCTTGCTTCTCCCCTGACCGCGGCCCAGGCTGCGGTCGCCCACGAACACTTCCACCGTAAACACCTTGGCGTGGTCGGGCCCCTCGCTGGCCACCGTTCGATAGATGGGCGTTTGGCGCCAGCCCGCCTGCACCACCTGCTGGAGCCGCGACTTGCTGTCCAGGGCTATCTCGCCGGTCGCCAGCTCGGTGAACTCGGGCTTTAGGCAGCGCAGGACGAGGCCCCGGGTCTTGGCCAGCCCGCCGTCCAGGAGGATGGCTCCCACCACCGCCTCGAAGGCCCGCGCCAGGTTGGAGGCCCGGCGGCGGCCGCCGCTGGTCTCCTCGCCGTGCCCCAGCAGCAGATAGTCGCCGAGGGAGAGCCGCTCGGCGGCCTGGGCGAGGGTCTCCCAGCGGATGAGGGCGGTCTTGAGCTGGGTGAGATCGCCCTCGGCCAGGTGAGGGAACTCCCTGTACAGCTTCTGGGAGACGATGAGCCCCAGGGCTGCATCGCCCAGGAACTCCAGCCGCTCGTTCGACTCTAGCCCCAGGGCGCGGGCCTCGTTAAGATAGGAGCGATGTACCAGGGCCTGTTGCAGCAAGGCCAGGTCTTTGAACCTCACACCAAGAGCTGTTTGCAATCGTGATAGGTGAGCTGATTGTTTCGCCGCTACCACCATCTGAACAGGCAAACCTTAGCCACCAAGCCTCTTCTTGCGCCTCTCCTCGGGGCGATCCTGCTCCCGGCGCCCGAGCGCCGCATGGATATGGGGGCTCACTGGAGAGTGGGCCGAGGCTTCTGGTCATGATAGGGGTGTGGGTGGTGTTTGTCAAGCGGTGGGCGCTATGAGCGGACGTCAAAAAGGTAGGGGAAAAGGGATCGAAAGGGGCCTAACCAAAGCGGCAGAACTGCTGGCACGCCTGGAGGCGAGCCTGGAGCCGCCCGTACGAGTGGCCCTCGAGGCTGTGCTGCGGCTGGCGGAGGAGGACGGTCGGGTCCTGTATGTGGTGGGTGGCGGCGTGCGAGACCTGCTGCTGGGGCGAGGGCAGGTGGATGTGGACCTGGTGGGGGAAGGGGAGATGCTATCCTTAGCGCAAAAGGCGGGCCGGAGGCTGGCTGCGCGCTATCTGGCGCACGGGA
>JAUYDU010000144.1 GCA_030691665.1 Chloroflexota bacterium | reverse complement strand
AAGGGCAAGCGCTACAGCCGCGAGGCCCTGGAGATCACCTTCCGCGGCAAGAACATCGCCGAGGTGCTGGACATGACGGTGGACCAGGCTCTGGCCTTCTTCGAGCCCTTCCCGAGGGTGCGCACCAAGCTCCAGACCCTGCGCGACGTGGGCCTGGGCTACATCAAGCTGGGCCAGCCGGCCACCACCCTCTCCGGCGGCGAGGCCCAGCGCGTCAAGCTCTCCACCGAGCTCTCCCGCCGCGCCACCGGCAAGACCCTCTACATCCTGGACGAGCCCACCACCGGCCTCTCCTTCGAGGACATCAACGCCCTCCTGCGCGTCCTCCACCGCCTGGTCGACGCCGGCAACACCGTCGTGGTCATCGAGCACCAGCTCGACGTCGTCAAGAGCGCCGACCACATCATCGACCTCGGCCCCTACGGGGGCGACCGCGGCGGTCAGATCGTCGCCACCGGCACCCCCGAAGAGATCGCCCAGTGCGACTCCAGCTTCACCGGCCAGTACCTGCGCGACGTCCTGGCCAAGCACCGCGAGCGGGAGAAGGTGGCGGCGGGGGAGTAGGAGGGTCCAATGCGGGACGAAATACTGACCTACTGGGAGATGTGTGCTCGAGAAAAGGGTTCATTGCAGCGTGGCATGTACTTTCGGCAACCACCGGCCGTTTCGGTCGTACTCATGTCCCGGCGGCGCGGGGCTCCCTACGAGGATTCGTTGTCAGAGGATGGCACCGTGCTCATCTACGAAGGTCATGACGTGAAGCGCGAGCCGGGAATGGATCCAAAGTCAGTGGACCAGCCTTGGGCTCTCCCATCAGGGGAACCAACCGAGAACGCCAGGTTTGCAAGGGCAGCGGGCGCTGTCGGGGCCAATAGGACGCTTGTACGTGTCTATGAGAAGCTTCGATCTGGAATCTGGTCAGACAAAGGGCTGTTTGAGTTGGTGGGCTACGAGTACGGTGACGTGGGGAGGCGCAAGGTGTTCAAGTTTCGCATGCGCCTTTCTGACGCACCGGACGAGATCGTGCAATGGGGGGAAGTGGAAGAGTTCAAGAGGGTCATTCCTGCCTGGGTAAAGCAGGCCGTGTACAAGCGTGACAAAGGCCGTTGTGTCCTGTGTGGCACACAAGATCAACTACATTTCGATCATGAGTTGCCGTTCTCCAAGGGTGGCACCGGCCTTGCGCCTGAGAACGTTCGAATTCTTTGCGCCCGCCACAACCTTCAGAAGGGAGCCAAGATCGAGTAACCTCTATGCAACTCCTTCTTGCCCTTCTTGCAGACTCAGCAAATGTGTTCCGAGAGGGAAAGCAGCCGTACGCCGAGGCTTTCTAGCCTCGGCGCTGACCGCCGATTGCTCGTGAGCAAGCTTCGCCGCTTCCTCCTTGAGGGCCATTGCTACCAGGTAACAGCCACAACGCGCGATCGCCGGGCTTTCCTGGCCGTGCTCTTCCACCTGGCCCGGCACCGGTGCCGAGCCATGTAGGGGCGGCTCGCGAGCCGCCCCTACACAATCGAAACGATGTCCAAATGACATATGACCCCGCCCGCCATCACCGCCGCTCCATTCGGTTGCCCGCGTACGACTACGGGCAACCCGGCGCGTATTTCGTGACGATTTGTACCCAGAACCGGGAATTGATGTTCGGTGAGGTGATCAAAGGGCAGATGATATTGAACGGCCCAGGGCAAATGGTCGAATCAGTCTGGCGTGAATTGCCACAACACTACCCTGGCGTCGAGGTCGATACGTTCGTGGTCATGCCCAACCATGTCCACGGCATCATCATCTTGGTAGGGGCAGGTCCCCGTGCCTGCCCTGACAATCCAGCCCCATCACAGGGGGTTGCAGGGCAACCACAGGGGGTTGCCCCTACAGGGACGATGTCGTTGCCAGATGTGGTACATCGGTTCAAATCGTTGACCACGGCCAGATATCGCCGAGGGGTTCTCCATGGCCGTTGGCTGCCATTCCCCGGTCGGTTGTGGCAGCGCAACTACTACGAACGAGTTATCCGCGACGAAGAAGAACTGAATCGCATTAGGCAATACATTATCGATAACCCGCTGTGCTGGGATGAGGACCGTGAGAACCCCAACAATGTAGGGGCGGTTCGCGAACCGCCCCTACCGGATCGACCATCCCCTATGCCCTGACTCCCCCATCCGCTTCAGCCAGAGGCTGATCCGCGTGCGGCGGATATCCGTTCCCAAATCCGCTACCAGAAAACTGCCCGATCCCCTTGACTTGCCCCCACCTTTTCGCTAACATCGCTGCGAAGGGGTAATTGGCACAATTTTGCCAGGTTTTTCTTCTCAAAAGGAGGCGGCCGCATGACCTACACCATCTGTGAGCCCTGCATCGACGTCCTGGACAAGTCCTGCGTGGAGGTTTGCCCCGTCGACTGCATCAAATACGAGGAGGGGCAGGACCGCATGCTCTACAACGACCCCGACGAGTGCATCGACTGCGGCGCCTGCGAGCCCGCCTGCCCCGTCACCGCCATCTTCGCTGAGGACGACGTGCCCGACAACTGGAAGGAATACACGCCCCTCAACGCCCAGTGGTACAAGGACAAGGCCGGCGTGCGCGGGCGCGTCAACGCCCTCAAGCCCGCCTGAGCCGGTCTGACAACGGATTTAGGAACGGATATCCGCCAGAGGCGGATGCGCCTCAGGCGCAGGATCAGCCTCCGGCTGAAGCGGATGTCCACTCCCCCATCCGCTTATCCGTTTTCTTATCCGCTGACAGGCTATGTTACCGCTATCGCCGACCCCTCCGGCGTCTTCGTCACCTCGATGCGCACTGGGAAGGCTTCCCGTAGCTCGTCGATATGGGTGATCACCAGCAGGCAGCGGAAGTCGTCCTGGATCGCCTGGATCGCCTCCACCAGCGCCTGCCGGCCGGCGCTGTCCTGGGTGCCGAACCCCTCGTCGATCACCAGCGTCGGCAGCGGCGCCCCCGCCCGCCTTGCCAGCAGCCGCGACAGAGCGATCCGCAGGGCGAAGTTGATCCGAAACGCCTCGCCCCCGCTGAACATCTCGTAGCTCCGGGTCCCCAGCTCATCGGCGATCTTGATGTCCAGCGTCTCCACCACCGTCCCCTTCTGGCTCTCTCGCTGGGTGCTCATCGTCACCGACATGCGACCGCTGGTCATCTGGTTGAGCAGCCGATTCGCCTCGTCGGTGATCTCCGGCAGCACGCCGTCGATGATCAGGGCCTGCACGCCGTTCTTGCCGAAGGCCACTGCCAGCTCGTCGTAGGCCGCCTTCGTAGCGGCCGCCTGGTTCAGCGCTTCCCGCTTGGGCTGCCGTTCCTCCTCCAGGGCCCGGCAGCGGTCGAGCTCCTGCCGCAGAGCCCCCAGCGCCTGGCCCAGCCTGCGTTCCTCCCCTCGCAGCCGCTCCAGCTTTTCCCGGGCCTCCCCCAACTGCGGCCCCAATCCGCCCGCGGTGCGGGCCACCGCCGCCCTTAGCCCCTCCGCCTCCTGGCGCGTCTCCTCGCACCGCTCTTGCCAGCGCTCGCGATTCTCCTCGGCCGTTGCCAGGGCCTGCTGCTCCCGCTCCAGGAGCTTTTCCGCCTGGCCTAGCTGGCGGAAGCGCTCCTCGAACTCAGCCAGCTCCTTCACCTGCCGACGCGCCTCCTCGTGCGCCTGGGGGTCGTACGCCAGGGCGGCCATCTCCTGACGGATGTCCTCCACCTGGCGGCGCTCCTCCCGGGCGTAGTCCTCCTTGACGAGGCGCTCCTCCAGGGCGGCCAGATCTGCTCTGGCCGGGCCCAGCTCTTTCTCGGCCGCCTCGCCCTCCTCGATCTGCCGCTTCAGCACCGCCAGCCGCTGGTCCAGGCCCGTCCGCCGCTGCCGCAGCGAGGCCTCCAACTCCCCGACTTGTCGGGACAGACCCTCCGCCCGCCGCGATAGGTCGCCGGCCCGGTCTTCGTTCTCCCGCAGCGTCTGCTCCCTGACCTCCTCCTCCTGGCGATAGTGGTCGCGGATGTGCTGCACCTCCTCCTCACCCAGGTCGGTGCCGCACAGAGGGCAGCGCCCCGACAAGTCGGGGGTCGCCAGCTCTTCCGCCTTGCGCCGCAGCTCCCGGATTTCCGATTCGATCTGCTGGCTGGCGGCGTACAGGGCCTGCGCTTCGGCCAGGGCGCCCCGCTCCTCCTGGCCCATCGCCGCCAGCGCCTCCTCCTCCGCTGCCAGCCCCCCCAACTCCGCCTCTGCCGTCTCCCTCTCCTCTCGCCAGGCGGGGATGGCCGCCGCCCAGGCCACCAGCTCCTCCACCCGGCGGGCCTTGTCCCTGGCCTCGCCCGTCAGCCGTTGCTGGGCCAGCTCGATCTGCTTTAGCCGTTCCTGCTCCTGCACCCGTAGCTCCATCAGTGCCGAGCGAAGGCGGCTCAGCTCTGTCTCCTGGGCCCGCGCCGCTTGCAACCGCTGGTGGCCCTGGCGGATCTCCTCGGCCCTGGCCACGATGCCCTGATACTGGGCGATGCGCTCCTGGTGCTCCGCCATCTGCCGCGAGTGGCGCTGGACCTCGTCCTGCGCCCGTCGCCACTGCTCCTCCGCCCGCTGGAGTTGTTGCTTCTGTTGCTCCAGCGCCTCGGCCGCCCGCCGCAGGGTTTCGACCAGTTGCTCCTGGGCGGTCGTCTCCTGCTCGGTCTGGTTCAACTCCTCGGCCACCTCCGCCAACTGCTGCTCGTACTCGCCCCGGCGCGATAGCTCTTGCTCGATCGCCCCCAGCTCCGACTCGAGCTGGCGGCGGCGTAGGTCGGCCTCCTTC